>JAISHS010000004.1 GCA_031262405.1 Oscillospiraceae bacterium
TTTCGCTCCGCTTTCATCACTTATGGCATGCCAAACGCGGTGCTCAGCGACCACGGCCCCGAATTCGCGGGATTCCGGCAAGGCTTCACTCAGTTTGAGAAATGGCTAATGAATCACGACGTTTTGCCCGTCCACGGGCGGATAAAACACCCGCAGACGCAGGGCAAAATCGAGCGATTCCACAGAGCGATGAAGGACGAGCTTCTGACGCACACGGCGATTAGTGACATCGACGACGCCGAACGGAAGCTTCAGGCGTGGCGCGAAAAGTACAACACCATCCGCCCGCACGAGGCGCTGAAAATGAGGTGTCCCGCTGAGGTGTACGTTCCGAGCGAACGCGAGTACGACGACGCCGTGACAAAGCACGAGTACGGAGGGCAGTTTCACGTCATCAAAGTGAATAGCTGGGGATACGTGCGGTTTGACAAATGGCAGACATATTTAAGTGAAACAATGGTTAATGAAAGAGTGGAAATCCGTCCGGATTCGCGCGCGGACGCCTTTGTGGTCTGTTACAGGAATTTCAAAATTGCCAGATTTTCAGCCATTGACGGTAAGCTTATCGACAGGTCGATTTTTAGGCTGTAGTTGTATACCATGTCCTTGCATAGTTGTATACCATGTTTCGCTTGACACATTGCGCGTCCGCGCCGCTTCCGCAGAAGCGGCTACCCTCGTCCCGCCGCCGTGCGGCGGAAAATCTGTCACCGCCCAGCGCGCGGCCATTTATAAGCAATCTTTCCCTTGAATTAATGCTTAAATTGTGCTAGGATATCTTGGTACTTATATATGAAAAACTCGATTTTCCTGCGGAGGTAATCAATTGAAACCTGAAGAACAAACTCTTTCCGGCTTTACCGAGCTTCTCGCCTCAAGCTCCCCTTCGCCCGGCGGCGGCGGCGCGGCGGCGCTCTCGGGCGCTCTCGGCGCGGCTCTCGCCTCGATGGTCGCCTCTCTCACCGTCGGCAAGAAAAAATATGCCGCCTTCGAGACCCGTCTGCGCGAGATATTGCCGGAGGCAAAGCTGCTCTATGAGCGCTCTCTTCTGGCAATCGGAGAGGATGAAAAGTGTTTTCTGCCCCTCTCGCGGGCTTACGGCGTCCCCAAGGACGATCCCGCGCGCGCTGCGATAATGGAAGACGCGCTGCACTATGCCTGTTCCGCCCCTCTGGAGGTCATGAAGCTGGCATCAGAGACAATCGAGCTGCACCACGAGCTGGCGGAAAAGGGCGGCGACCTCGTCATATCCGACGTCGGCGTGGGGGTGCAGTGCGCCCGTTCCGCGCTGCTGGGCGCCAGTCTCAACATCCGCATAAACATCGGACTCATGAAGGACAATCAGTTCGCCTCGGAACTCAAAGCCGAGACCGATTCACTTTTAAAAAAATACACAGCCCTCGCGGACGAGACCTATGAGCTCGTTCAAAAGCGTTTGGGCTAATCAAAAATAATCTTCAGCAAGGATACTATCATGAAATACATTCTCGTAATAGGAGACGGCATGGCGGATAACCCCGTGCCAGAGCTCGGCGGGCAAACCCCGCTGCAATTTGCCAAAATCCCGACGGCGGACTCCCTTGCCGCCGAGGGTCTTTTGGGCACCGTCAAGACCTGCCCGAAGGGTCTGCCTCCCGGCAGCGACACTGGCATCCTCTCTATCTTCGGAGCCGACCCGCGCGAGTGCTACACCGGTCGCTCACCGCTCGAGGCCGCGGCGTCCGGCGTCACTCTCGAGCCGGACGAGGTATCATATCGCTGCAATATGGTTACGCTCTCCGAGGAGCCCGCCCCCTTTGCCGAGCGGCTTATTCTCTCCCATTCCGGCGGCTCAATCGACGGGGAAAGCTCCGCCGAGCTGGTGAATTTCCTGTTTTCAGACCCCGAGTTTAAGCTCTTAGCGGCGAAGGCAGGCTTGCGAGTGTATCCCGCGCAGAGCTTTCGCCACATCGCCGTCCAGCGCGGCGCTAATCTGACCGGCTTAAAGCTCTTCCCGCCCCACGACTATCTGGGCAGTAAGCTCGGCGAAATCCTCCCTAACGGCAGCCCTAACGCCGAGGTCTTAAAGGAACTGATGGAAAAATCCTTCCGGGTTCTAAGCAACCACCCGATAAACGAAGCCCGCCGCGAGAACGGCCTGCTCCCGGCAAACGCCGTCTGGTTCTGGGCGGAGGGCAGCTCCGTCAAGCTCGAGCCCTTTTACGAAAAGTTCGGCAAAAAAGGCGCCGTCATCTCCGCCGTCCCCCTCTGCCACGGCATAGCAAAGCTCTCCGAACTCGATGTAATCGAGGTAGAAGGCGCAACCGGCGAGCTGGACACTGATTACGAGGGCAAGACCGCCGCCGCGCTGACGGCTCTGGCAAGCGGATATGACTTTGCCGCCATTCACGTAGAGGCCCCCGATGAGTGCACCCACTGCGGCGACACGAAGGGCAAAATTCAAGCAATCGAGTGGCTTGACAGCCGCGTTCTCTCACCGCTCACGAAGGCTCTGGACGCCGCCGGCTTCGACTACAGGCTTCTGTATCTGCCCGACCACAAGACCCTCACCTCCACGCGCGGCCATGACGGCAGCCCCGTCCCCTTCCTCATATATGACAGCCGAAAAAACTCCGGCGCGGGTTTACCCTTCACAGAGGAGGGCGGACTCAAGGGTCCCTATATCGACGCCGGCCTAAAGCTCATGCCCCTGCTCTTCGAGCAGCCCGAACCGCAAAACATAAAGCCCTATTAAATCACTTTCGCCCTGCGGGGCAAAACTCACTGCCAAGTGCAGCCAAGCACCGGAAAGCGCAAAACATGGACACTACGACAGAAAAAGCCTTCGCAAAACTAAATCTCTCGCTCGACGTCGGCGCGAAGCGCCCCGACGGCTACCACGAGATGACGACCGTCTGCCAGACGGTCGACTTTTGCGACGAGCTCACCCTCACACTCCGCCGCGGCGGCGAGAGCAGCGTCTCGGTAAACCTGCCCTACCTGCCCTGCGACCGCCGCAACATCGCGCTCAAGGCCGCCGCCCTCTTTTTTGAGCACATCGGCGAGAGCGCTTTTAGCGTACACATCGACATACTAAAACACATCCCCGTCTGCGCGGGACTCGGCGGCGGCTCCGCAGACGCCGCGGCTGTGCTTCGCGCGCTCAATAGCTTGACCAAATCCGGACTCACTCCAGCTGCTCTCGAGACCCTCTCCGAGGCCCTCGGCTCGGACGTTCCCTTCTGCGTTCGCGGCGGAACCGCCCTCTCGACGGGTCGCGGTGAAATATTGACCCCCCTACCCCCCCTCAAACCCTGCTCAATCACCCTCTGCAAGCCCCGTTTTTCCGTCTCCACCCCCACCCTCTTTGCCCGCCTGGACAAGGCTCGCCTCCGCTTCCGCCCCGACACCGAGGGGCTTATAACCGCCATAAAAGCCGGCGATCTGCCCGGCTGCGCCCGCCGAATCTTCAATATCTTCGAGGAAATCCTTCCCTCGGGGCGCGATCAGGTTGACATAATTAAGTCGGTTCTTCTCGAGTACGGCGCGCTCGGCGCGGCGATGAGCGGCACGGGAAGCGCGGTCTTCGGCGTCTTCGAGGCCCCCGACGCCGCGAAAGCCGCCTCAGATAGCCTGTCTCACCTCTACCGCGAGGTCTTTCTCACCGCCCCCCAACCCCGAATCGAGGAATAGTAAGAGTGAAAAACACTTGCTCTATCCGACCCTTAAGTTAACATAATTATTTCTCAAATTTCTTTCTCCACTCTGTATAATTTCCAAAAAAACCGTCCAGAATATGCACAACAACGTACATATTAAGGACGGTTTTACCATGAATTTAAAATTTAATAAGCCCTTTTTTAAAGGCAACTCCGCTAACGATTCCGGCGATATCTCAAACTTTTCCCACGGAAATCCCCGAAATTCCAAACAAAAGCTCCACATTTGGGAATCTGCGCTGCTTATCGCGCTGTGCTTCACCCTTCTCTCCGGACTCTGGGCACAGGCCTCAAGCGAGCGTCTCTCCGGCGAGCTGGTTCGCCTCCACATCGTCGCAAACTCCGATTCCGAAACTGATCAAGCCCTAAAACTCGTAATTCGCGACGAAATTCTGGCATATTTAGAACCAAAACTCGAAAATGCAAAGACCCCAAAAGATGCCTACGACATCATTTCCGCCGAGCTTTCCGCCCTTTCTGACCTCGCCGCCGAGACCGCTGCCGCCCACTCGGCCCCCTGCTCCGTCACCGCCAGTCTCCGTACAGAACCCTTCCCCACCCGTGACTACGGAAGCTTCTCCCTGCCCGCCGGAGACTATATTTCACTACGGCTTGTGCTCGGGCAGGGTCAGGGACGCAACTGGTGGTGTGTCGTCTTCCCGCCGCTGTGCCTAACCTCCGCCGAAGCGGACGAGGCCTTCTCCGAGCTCTCCGACGGCAGCGAAAAGCTCATCAGAACTCAAGACGGCGACTACACCCTGCGCTTTCACATCGTCGAGCTCTTCGAGCGCCTAAAGCAGGCGCTGACTCACTAAGAACTTGCAATATGTGCGAAAAGCACAAATTTTCTGCTCAATTACGACAGTTTGTGTTATATTAGTGAACATTTTATATTGCCGCGCCGAGCCTCTTGTCATATTACTCCGGATGTAGTATACTTGGGAAGCGCCGAATAAATCCGCGCGATTTTTTCGGCGCTTCCCATTATTTCTGCTCATTTGAAACGGAGACCCCTATGATAAAACTCACAAGCTCCGGCGTATCCCTTAAAAACGGCGCGCCCACCGCCGTGCCCGCCTCCAACGCCGACGCGTCCGCAGGCTTTCTCGCGACAATGGCGGGCGGCATAATAGGAAACCACAACGCCTCCGGCTCCTTTGACGAGCTGCGCCTTAAATATGACGCGCTCATCTCCCACGATATCACCTATGTCGGGATAATCCAAACCGCCCTCGCCTCGGGGCTGCAGAGCTTTCCCGTGCAATATGCCCTCACGAACTGCCACAACAGCCTCTGCGCCGTCGGCGGCACAATCAATGAGGACGACCACATCTTCGGCCTGTCCGCCGCGAGACGCTTCGGAGGCGACTATGTCCCCGCGAACCTCGCCGTAATCCACCAGTACGCCCGCGAGATGCTCGCCGGCTGCGGGAAAATGCTTCTCGGCAGCGACAGCCACACGCGTTACGGCGCGCTCGGCACGCTCGGCGTCGGCGAGGGTGGCCCGGAGCTTGTAAAGCAGCTGCTGGGCAACACCTATGACGTAAAACGCCCTGATGTCGTGCTGGTCTATGTCACCGGCGCGCCGGGACACGGCGTCGGACCCCAGGACGTCGCGATCGCCCTCTGCGGTGCTACATATGAGAATGGCTTTGTAAAGAACAAAATTCTCGAATTCGTCGGCCCCGGAATCAAAAACCTGCCCATGGATTTCCGCATCGGCATAGACGTAATGACTACCGAAACCGCCTGCCTCAGCTCTATTTGGGAGACGGACAGCCTCGTCGAAGAATACTACGCCATCCACGGAAGACCGGAAAATTACAAGACGCTCTCCCCGCGCGAGGGCGCATATTACAGCGCGCTCATCGAGCTTCAGCTGGACAAAATCGAGCCTATGGCGGCTCTGCCCTTCCACCCCTCAAAGGCTATTTCCCTGCGCGAACTGCAAGCGAACGCCGGGGACGTCCTGCGCCAGATTGAGCTGGACGCAGAGAAATCCCTGCCCGGCGGCGCGGGTCTGCATCTGACAGACAAGCTTCAAAACGGCAAGCTCGTCGTCGACCAGGGCATAATCGCCGGGTGCAGCGGCGGAATGTATGACAACATCGCCGAGGCCGCCGCCATAATGGGCGCGGGCAGCACCGGCAACGGCTACTTTTCTCTGGCTGTCTATCCGCCGAGCGTCCCGGTGAACCTCGAGCTCATCAAAAACGGCGTGCAGAAATCCCTCATGGAGTCCGGCGCGCTCTTCAAATCCTGCTTCTGCGGGCCTTGCTTCGGCGCGGGCGACGTGCCGGGCAACAGCGCCCTCTCGATTCGCCACGCGACGCGCAACTTCCCGAACCGCGAAGGCTCCAAGCCCACGGACGGGCAGATTTCGGCTGTCATGCTCATGGACGCGCGGAGCATCGCGGCAACGGCGGCAAACGGCGGCCTGCTCACCTCGGCCTCCGACGTCGACTATGCTCCCCCCGCGAAGGTTGCGCGCGAGTTTGACCGCGGAATCTATGACAAGCGCGTGTATTTCGGCTTTGGAAAACCCCAAAAGGACGAGCCGCTTCGCATGGGCCCGAACATCGCCCCATGGCCTTATATACCGGAGCTTCCCGAGAACCTTCTCCTGCGAATCGACAGCGTCCTCACGGACGATGTGACGACGACGGACGAGCTTATCCCCTCCGGCGAGACCAGCTCCTACCGCTCTAACCCCCTAAAGCTTGCCTCCTTCACCCTATCCCGCCGCGACCCCGGCTACGTCTCCCGCGCCCGCGAAACTGCAAGTCTAGAAAGTCTCCGCGCGAATTCTGATTTGCCGGAAATGCTCGAGAAAGTCGCGCAGAAGCTTGAAATCTCCCCCGCGCAGCTACAAAATTCACGCCTCGGCAGCGTCGTCGTCGCGAGAAAACCCGGCGACGGCTCCGCGCGCGAACAGGCGGCAAGCTGCCAGCGGGTGCTCGGCGGCGCGGCAAATGTCTGTTATGAATTTGCCACCAAGCGCTACCGCTCGAACTGCATAAATTGGGGTATGCTGCCTCTCACCCTCGAGTCGGGCGAGAGCTTCGACTTTGAAGTCGGCGGCTATCTCTGGCTTCCCGATGTACGCGCCGCCGTGGAAAACCGCGTCGAGCGCCTTGACGCGCGGCTTATCGGCAAAGCCGAAACGCGCGCATTGACTCTGAACCTAAGCGGATTGACCGACGAGGAGCGGCAAATTCTCCTCGACGGCTGCCTGATAAACTACTATTCCCGCAGGAGGACTACTAATTGAAGAAGATAACGATGAACAAAATCGTCGAGATGGACGGCGACGAGATGACCCGCATTCTCTGGCAGATGATCAAGGACGAGCTTCTCTCTCCCTTCGTCGAGCTGAACACCGAGTATTACGATCTCGCCCTCACCGAGCGCGACAAAACTGACGATCAGATAACCTTCGACGCCGCCGAGGCAATTAAAAAATACGGCGTGGGCGTAAAGTGCGCCACCATCACGGCGAACGCCCAGCGGGTCGAGGAATATAGTCTCAAGCAGATGTGGAAAAGCCCGAACGGGACGATCCGCGCGGTGCTCGACGGCACGGTTTTCCGCGCGCCTATCCTCACCGAGAGCATAAAGCCCTACGTCCGCACTTGGAAAAAGCCGATCACCATCGCCCGCCACGCCTACGGCGACGTCTACAAGGCGACGGAATACCGCGTCCCCGCCCCCGGCAAGGCGGAGCTGCTCTTCACGGGAGAAAATGGCGAGAGCTACCGCGAGACGATCTATGACTACGAGTGCGCGGGCGTCCTGCAGGCGACCTATAACAAGGACAGCTCTATCGAGGCCTTCGCCCGCAGCTGCTTCGACTATGCCCTCTCCACCCGCCAAGACCTGTGGTTTGCCACCAAGGACACAATTTCCAAGCAATATGACCAAACCTTCAAGCTCATTTTTGCCGATATTTACGAAAAAGAGTATGACGCTCGCTTCAAAAAGGCGGGAATCGAATACTTCTACACCCTAATCGACGACGCCGTGGCGCGGGTTATCCGCTCGGAGGGCGGTTTCATCTGGGCTTGCAAAAACTATGACGGCGACGTCATGAGCGACATGGTCTCGACCGCCTTCGGCTCGCTTGCGATGATGACGAGCGTGCTGGTTTCGCCGGACGGCTGCTATGAATATGAGGCGGCTCACGGCACCATAACCCGCCACTACTACAAGCACCTCAAGGGCGAACAGACGAGCTCGAACCCCATCGCAACCATTTTCGCTTGGAGCGGCGCTCTGCGTAAGCGCGGCGAAAAGGACGGCAACTCAGCTCTCGTGAGCTTTGCAGACGCGCTCGAAAAAGCCAGCATCGATACTATCGACAGCGGCATAATGACCGGCGACCTCGCGCTCCTAAGCGACCGGACGGACGTCCAAAAGGTCACCAGCGCTCAGTTTATCGCCGCAATACGCCGCCAGCTGGAAAAGCTCCTCGGGTAAGCATGCGCTCTTGCCCGCTCTTTGTGAAAGCGCGGACTCCGTTCATATTTTCTCTTGATTATCGCGGGTAATGTGTGTTATACTACTCGCGTTAACGCCGGTGTGATGGAATTGGTAGACGTAGTGGACTCAAAATGTACTGCGCGTCCCGATGATCTAATCGGCAAAACCCTTGATACATCAAGGTTTCCCGCAACTGAATATGGCTTTTGGTTTTTATGTCCCTCCTAAATATCCCTCCGATTTCTGGGAAGCGATTTTTGGGTTCGGACTAAAAATACAGATGCCGGTGTGATGGAATTGGTAGACGTAGTGGATTCAAAATCCACCGCTCGCAAGAGCGTGCCGGTTCGAGTCCGGCCACCGGCACCAGCGACTTGGAAACCCGCAAACGCTTAATATGACAGCGTTTGTGGGGTTTTCTTTTTTCGACCCGCATATGATTTCGGCGGCCATTCACGCTCTTTTGGGGCGATGTCCCTCCTAAAATCGGGGCAATTTTGAGGTCGCTCGTTCATGTCGGGTAGACGCTGATAATCGCCTCTGCCGATGCAATCTTCGAGTGAAAATCCAAATGGGTGTAGATGTTCGACGTCGTTCCTATGTCGCTGTGACCGAGCCATTCTTGGATTTCTTTTAAACTTACACCGTTTGCGTAAAGCAGGCTGGCGCAAGAGTGCCGCAAGTCGTGAAAGCGGATTCTCCGCATTCCGTACTTTTCAAGCAAAAGCGGAAAATGCTGCGTGATAAAGCCGGGTTTTATGCACTCACCTAAGTCGTTGACATAGATGTACTCCGCGTCAGCCGTGTTATACTCACGACCACACAACCTTCGGTTTTGCAGTTGTTTCGCTTTCATTTCATGAAGCAGCGCCTCAAACGGCGCGACAAGCGGTAGCGTCCGATAGCTCGACTTAGTTTTAGTTCGGTCTTTGGCGATTATGGTGCTTTTGCCGTCTACCGTGATTTGCGTTACGGTGTGCCGAATGGAAACGGTCTTTTGGTCAAAATCAATCGCATTCCATTTTAGTCCCACAACCTCACTTCGGCGCAAACCGTAGAACGCAGCCAAAATCACGCCAAGCTCCAACGGGTCGCCCTTTACTTTCTCAAATAGCTGCTCAAGCTCTTTTGCGTTGTAGATGCTCCCGACAAATGGACTCTTCTTGGGTCGCTCCACACGGTCGGCGGGATTGTTGTCAATCAAGCCAACCTTGAAAGCGTATTGCAGCGCCTTTCGGATGTTGGCGTGTCGCCGGATGACCGTGTTGTTGGACACGCCGAGTTCCTGCAATTCGTAGGTGTAATAGTCTTGAATCTGCTTCGGCGTTATCTCGCTTAGCATGAGATAAGGATAGCGTTCTTCAAAGTAAGGCACAATGCGATGTTTGATGCAGATGGAGTAAGAAGCGAATGTAGTCGCCTCTACGCTGCTTTTCATCATATTGAGCCAGTCCACCATAAACACCGTGAACAGCACATCGGAAGGATTGTCGGGGTGCGTTTGGTCGTGAGCTTTCAGCCGCCTTTCAAGCTCCGCTTCCTTTTTCTTTCGTGCATCCATGAGCATTGCTTCGGCACGTTTTTTGTTGCCCTTGACAGGCAGTCCCGTACTTTTTGATGGCGTTTGGCGTTTACCGTACTCATCCACATAACTGAGAACAAGATGGTAATAGCCGTTTTTTTCTCGCAGATGACCTGCTACCATGATATAACCTCCTTCAATGGTTCAGTTCTGTACTTCATCTGCCATTGACAGATACAATTTTACTACGCGTCCTAATGCCTTACAAATGTGCGAATCTTCATTTCGTGTATTTCTCGGCTACCGCAAGATAGTCAATCAAGCTGATTTTCGGAATGCGTATGCTCCGTCCGATATTAAAACTTTTCACTTCGCCGGAATGCAAAAGGCGGTATCCCGTTTTCATGCTGATTCCGCCTAGCATTTCGCACATCTGCTTTACTGTCACCACATCGGGATAGTCGGGGAATAAAACCTCATATGCTTCTTTAGTCGGTAACATTGCTGCCGCCTCCATTCACCACCGCCCAGACCGTGATGTTTCGGCGGGTTTTCGTGTTCATCTTCTTGCCTACAGGCTTCACAAGACCCACTTCGCAAAGCTCGGTCAAGCGCGGGGCGGCGAAGTTGCGCTCATTCGTCGGCGTGATACCGCGCCGACAGAGTTCGTTAGCGATTTCCTGTGCGGTCATATTGCCGCATTCGCTGAGTATGGACAGCACGATTTCCTGCCGTGAATTGATGGTTGGCCTCACCGCCTCGTAGCTTTCGAGGCGGGTTTCTTTCGGTATGCTCATCTACGTCACCTTTCTCTTGACTATGTAGTCGTAGCCTCGTCTTCGGCCTGTGTCCTTGTGTCACATTCAAGCCCTACACTGACCGCGAGGGCGCGGTCAACCCCTTCCATGGTGGTTTTGTTCAGCCGCCCGATGAAGCCGTGTAGCCGCGATTTGTCCAAGGTGCGGATTTGTTCTAGCAGAACCTGAGATTTAAAAGCGAGTCCGTTGCCGACAGGCAGGAGGTAATGCGTAGGCAGCGGCTTTTTAGTTCTGCCCGTTACCGCCGCCACCACCACCGTGGGACTGTGGGTGTTACCTGTGTCATTTGAAAGTATCAAGACAGGGCGGTGTCCCTGCTGTTCGCTACCGACAGATGGTGAGATGTCAGCATAGTACATAGTGCCGCGTTTGATTATTTTAGGAATCATAGTGAATCCTCCTGTTATGTAGCCGAAACGGCGGGGCTTTTGAAGTTTCGGGGAGCTGTAGTAGCTTCGTTACTCTTGTGCAGCCCCGCTGTTTTGGCATATGTCAATTGCTTCTATTTGTCCAAGACACCCCGAAGCTATAGGGAAGTCGTCAAACGGCGGTCAGCGTAACCGCTCCACGGGAATCTCACCCCTCCGCATACTGATGCCGAGCGACCCCCATTGCTTGCGACGGCTCATCGGCGGAAAAACCGATTTCAACGCTCGGACTGTGGCTGGGCCGGAGTATCTACCCCTCGTC
>JAISHS010000028.1 GCA_031262405.1 Oscillospiraceae bacterium
GCCCTCCGCCGCAGAAAGCTCTCCCAGCTCCGATAGCTCCCAGCGTTTCCCGCAAGCACCGCAGAAAAGCTCCGTCCCCTTCGAATCCATGCGATACTCGGCGTTGCAGGCAGGGCAACGATAGAGCACCTTATGCAGCCCCTCCGCGCGCTTTTTAGAGCGGACGCTCCGATTGTTCTCCCGCTGCCAGGCAAAATCGTCATAGTGCAGAGCCTGACGAATCGCGGCGTTTATGTTCTTCGCGCCGAGCGTCTGAGTCTCTTCGGCGGTGAAGAGCAGCTTCATCTCCGAGCGGATTCCGCGTACCCAGCGGTTGCCCTTGTGCCAGAACGGACAGTTGATGTGGTGCCCGTGCATAACGAGCGACACGACGGGAATGTTCATCATCTTCGCCATTTTCCCGAGCGAATCCGGAAGCACCGCGCTTGTCCCGCAGAGCGAGTAGCGCGCCTCGGGAAAGAGCACGACTACATCTCCAAACTCGCGTGCGGCGAGCATATTTCGAACGAGCGGCAAACTCGTCGTAAACTTTCGATTCCCGATTCCCCCGACGTGCCGGAGCAGTCCCTCAATCCCGATGAAGCCGTCGACCGCGACGACGTAATTGGCGCGGTGCGGCCAGATGGCAAAAGTCATGACCATGAAATCCATGAAGGCGTTGTGGTTGCACAGCAGAAGATAGGGCGGCTTGAGGTCCTTTGGAAGCCCCGATTTATCTGTTTTGCTGCTGTGCATAATATTCTTGGGCAAGCTCAGCGCCCAAACCACGGGCAAAAGAAATATGGATTGCCTGAGCGGCGGAGCGCTCAGATCAAAACGCTTATAGTCTCCAATCAATTCTCTCTCCAATCAACGGCGTATTATATAGCTCCTTGCTAGGATATCCTATAAGAGGGTAATTGTCAACGCCGCCTTTAAAAAACTATTGAAATAGTGTGTTGAAGCTAAATTTAGGGAAGCTCCGGTTAATCAGAGCTTCCCTTTGGCACATTTATTCTATTCCGCGAACAGCGCCGTGGAGAGATAACGCTCGCCGGTGTCCGGCAGGACGACTACTATCGTCTTGCCCTCGTTTTCGGCTCGCTTTGCAAGCTCAATCGCCGCCCAGAGCGCGGCGCCGGCAGAGATTCCAACGAGAACCCCCTCCTTGCGCGCGATGAGCTGTCCGGTGGCGAAGGCGTCTTCGTTCTTAACGGGAATAATCTCGTCATAGACTCCGGTATTGAGAACCTCCGGCACAAAGCCCGCACCGATGCCTTGAATCTTATGCGGCCCGGCGACGCCCGTCGAGAGCACGGCGGAGTCGCGCGGCTCAACCGCAACTACCTTGACGGAGGGCTTTTTCGACTTGAGATATTCGCCCGTACCCGTAATCGTGCCGCCCGTGCCGACGCCCGCGACTAAAATGTCAACCGTGCCGTCGGTGTCTATCCAAATCTCGGGACCTGTCGTAGCATGGTGCACGGCGGGATTGGCGGGATTGACAAACTGCCCGGGAATAAAGCTGTTCGGGGTTTCCTTGGCAAGCTCATCGGCCTTCTCAATCGCGCCCTTCATGCCCTTTGCGCCCTCGGTGAGAACAAGCTCCGCGCCGTAGCCGCGCATTAGCTTGCGGCGTTCCACCGACATAGTCTCCGGCATGACGATGATAATGCGATAGCCCTTCGCGGCGCAGACCGCCGCCAGCCCGATGCCGGTGTTGCCGCTGGTCGGCTCGATTATGACAGCGCCGGGCTTCAGCGCGCCGGACGCCTCGGCGTCGTCAATCATTGCCTTTGCGATTCTGTCCTTTACGCTGCCCGCCGGATTGAAATACTCCAGCTTCGCGACAAGCCTTGCCTTGAGCGCAAGAGAGCTCTCGATATTAGTAAGCTCCAACAGCGGAGTGTTTCCGATTAGCTCAGTAAATGATTTCTTAATTCCTGACATTTCATACCCTCCTCAAATGTCAATTGTCAATTATACTATGCCCTTGACCGCCTCAAAGCCTTGGGTAAGGTCGGCGATTATATCGTCAATGTGCTCCGTTCCGATGGAGAGTCTAACCGTGTTCGGCGTAATGCCGCCCGCGAGCAGCTCCTCATTACTCAGCTGTGAATGTGTGGTGGAGGCCGGGTGAATGACCAGCGACTTCACGTCCGCGACATTGGCAAGCAGCGAAAAGAGCTTTAGGCTCTCGGTGAAAATCTGCGCCGTCTTCGCGCTGCCCTTTATCTCAAAGGTGAAAATCGAGCCGCCGCCCTCGGGGAAATACTCGTCGTAGAGCTCTTTTTCGCGCCCCTGAGCGAGCGAGGGGTGGTTCACGCGCTCCACCTGCGGGTGCGCGCTTAAAAACTGCGCCGCCTTCAGTGCGTTTTCCACATGGCGCTCCACGCGCAGAGAGAGGGTCTCGAGTCCCTGCAGGAGCAGGAAGGAGTTAAACGGCGAAATCGCCGCGCCCTGATCGCGCAAAAGCGTCGTGCGAATCTTCATGACATAGGCTATGTTGCCGCAGGCCTGCGTGAACACAACCCCGTGATAGGACGGGTTCGGCTGAGACAGTCCGGGGAATTTATCGTTTTGCGCCCAGTCAAACTTGCCGCCGTCGATAATCACGCCGCCCATCGCCGTGCCGTGCCCGCAGATGAACTTCGTTGCGGAGTGGACTACTATGTCCGCGCCGTGCTCCAGCGGACGCAGCTTAAAGGGCGTGGCGAAGGTGTTGTCAACAATCAGCGGAATGCCGTGCTTATGCGCAACCTGAGCAATGGCGCGAACGTCCAGAACGTCGGAATTAGGATTGCCCAGCGTCTCGGCAAATATGAGCTTTGTGTTTTCCTTAATCGCCGCCTCGAAATTCGCAGGATTAGTCTGATCGACGAAGGTAGCCGTTACGCCCTGCTCGCGCAGAGTGTTCGCGAAGAGATTATATGTACCGCCATAGAGATTCTGCGCGGCGACAATATGATCTCCGGCGCAGGCGATATTCTGTACGGCGTAAGTAATCGCCGCCGCGCCCGTCGCGACAGACAGGGCAGAGGCTCCGCCCTCCAAGGCGTTAATGCGCCGCTCGAAAACGTCAGAGGTGGGGTTCATGAGCCGCGTATAGATGTTGCCGCCCTCGGTCAGACCGAAGCGGCCTGCCGCCTCCGCAGAGTCCTTGAATACATAGGCCGTCGTCGCGTAAATCGGCACGGCTCTCGCGTCCGTTACGGGGTCGGGAGTCTCCTGTCCCGCGTGAATCTGGATGGTTTCAAATTTGTAGTTAGACATTTTTCTTTTACCTCACTTACCTATTAACTAACCAAAATGGTATGTTGGTTGGATTATAACAGGGCGGCTCCGTTCTGTCAAGAGCAAAGATCAATTTTTCTTAATTTTGGGAAAAACAGAACAAAACCGCTGCCGCGCGGCAGCGGTTTTGTTCAATAAGCTCTCAAATCACAAAATTTCCGCCCTCTGCCGTGTCGCGGCACAGGTCCGCGATGGTTATTCCCTCGAAGAACCTATTGAGGTTTTCATATAGCTTCTCCCACATGGGAAGCGTGCGGCATTGACCGACTCGCGGACACTTATTCGGGGTGCAGTCGAGACAGGCAACGGGTGCAAAGCTGCCCTCGACAAGCTTTAAAACGCTGCCGACGGTATAGCTCTCGGCGGGACGCGCCAGCCTGTAGCCGCCGCCCTTGCCGCGCAGACCGTCGAGAAAACCCGCCTTAGTGAGCGCGGGAAGAATGCTCTCGAGGTATTTTTCAGAAATCTCCTCCCGCTCGGCGACGTCGCGCAGCGGGATATATTCGCCGCTGTTGTGCTCCGCCAAATCTATCATCACCCTCAGGGCATACCGCCCCCGCGTCGAGATCTTCATCGTGATCCACTCCTGTATCTGAATAATGTATTTTATTTATACAACCTATATTACCATAGGTCAAATAGGATTACAAGAGCAAATTTCAGAAATATAACCGCCATTCCGGCGACAACTTAATTTTATTGTGGGGATAAAGCGTCCTGCTTTGAGGAAAAATGAGGATAGCTCAATTGTAATATAAAGTATACAGGAGGAACACAGAATGCAAAAGCTTTTTACTGCCGGTCAAATCGGAAATGTGAAGATCAAAAACCGAATTTTCATGGCGCCCATGGGCATCACCGGCGAATCGGACGGCAGCTATAACCTCAGCGGCATCAACTATTTTGAAGCCCGCGCCAAGGGCGGAGCGGGTCTTATCATCACCGGCGCGAACATCGCCTCTACAAAATATGAGGATCGCCCCTGCAACGAGCTCAGCGGCTTCCATCAGGTCGAGCGGCTCGCGATGCTCATCGAGCGCTGCCACGCCTATGATGCAAAGGTCTGCGTGCAGCTCACGCCCGGACTCGG
The DNA here is from genome assembly GCA_031262405.1 of Oscillospiraceae bacterium. Taxonomy (GTDB): domain Bacteria; phylum Bacillota; class Clostridia; order Oscillospirales; family Oscillospiraceae; genus UBA2658. The sequence goes on from JAISHS010000028.1 coordinate 4,364, forward strand.
GCGCATGGTTTTCACAGACCCCTTCACGCCGCCCTATTCGGCCTCCGAGTGTCAGTCCTTCTGGTTTCCGGAGCTCAAGTGCAAGCCTCTTTCGGTAGAGGACATCCACTATCTGACGGACAAGGTCGGCTACAGCGCGACACTCGCCAAGGCGGCGGGAGCCGACTGCGTAGAGGTGCACGCTTACGGCGGTTACCTGCTCGATCAGTTCCACTCCACCCTCTGGAACAAGCGCACGGATGCCTACGGCGGAAGCTTGGAAAACCGTCTGCGCTTCACGCTGGAGATTGTCGAGGCAATCCGCAAAAACTGCGGTAAGGACTTTCCCATAATTGTCAAATTCACCGCCCGCCACGGCGTAGAGGGCGGTCGTGAACTGCCCGAGGGCGTTGAAATGGCAAGGATTTTCGAGGCCGCCGGAGTGGACGCCCTGCACGTCGACGTCGGCTGCTATGAGGCCTGGTACAAGGCGATAACCACCGTCTACAGCGACTTCGCTCATCAGGCGGACGCCTTCACCGCCGTCAAAAACGCCGTCAAGCTTCCTGTTCTGGGACACGGAAAGCTCTTTGACCCGGCTCTCGCGGAGCAGCTTCTGGCCGATAACCGCCTCGACTATATCGGGCTTGCGCACGAGCTTCTCGCCGACCCCGATTGGCCGAACAAGGTCAAAGAGGGACGCACCTATGACATCACCCCCTGCATCGGCTGCAACGAGTGCCTGTATGCCGGCTTCTCCGGCAAGCACTATTACTGCGCGGTCAATCCGCTCTGCTATGCCGAAAAGGACTATCAGCTCCCCAGACCCTGCCCAAAGCTTCAGCGTTCCGTGCTGGTTGTCGGCGGCGGCCCCGGAGGCATGGAGGCGGCTCTCGCCGCGGCAGATCGGGGCTTTGCTGTCGAGCTTTGGGAAAAGTCCGATAAGCTCGGCGGAAACCTCTGGGCGGCGGGACTGCCCACCTTCAAGCACGACGTAGTAAGGCTCATCGATTATATGAGAACCCAAATCAGCAGCCGCTGTATAACTGTCCGCCTAAACCATGAGGCAACGGCGGAAGAAATCATCGCGGGCGGCTTCGACAAGGTCATTCTCGCCGCCGGTTCCGATGCGATCATGCCGCCGATTCCGGGCATTGAGAACGCCGTTGTCTCCTCCGACGTGCTGACCGGCAAGGTCAAGGCAGGCAAAAACGTAGTCGTTGTCGGCGGCGGACTCGTGGGCTGCGAAGCGGCGGCCTATCTCAAGGAGAGCGCCGAAAAAGTTACCATCGTCGAAATGCTCCCGGACATTCTCCTGACGGTAGCTCACAGCCGCAACAACGACCAGCACCTGCGCGATATGCTCGCCGAGCGCAAGGTCGGGGTGGTGACGAATGCGAGGGTGACGAACATTGCCAAAGACAGCCTAACCTATGAACAAAACGGGCAGAGCCAAACTATAGCCTGCGACCAAGTCGTCGTCGCGGCGGGTTACCGCTCCAATAACGCGCTGGAGTCGGCGCTCGAGGGCAAGGTTTCCGACCTGACCGTCGTCGGCGACGCCGTCGCCCCGCGCAAAATCCTCACGGCTATCCACGAGGCCTATCACGCAATCCGCGTCATGCAATAGCTTTAGGGAAGCTCTGAAACTATAGAAAGAGAGGACTCACACCCGCGAGTCCTCTCTATTTATCACACAACCACCGCTTACATCACCGAAAACTTATACACCGTCTCGCTCTCAAAGGCTTCCCCCGCCTTGAAGAGGCAGCTCGGAAAGTCGGGCTTGTTGGGCGTGTCGGGGTAAAACTGAGTCTCGAGGCAGAAGCCCCCGCGCTTGGGATAATCGGCTCCGCCCTTGCCGCCCTTCACATCGCCCATGAAATTGCCGCTGTAAAACTGTACGGCGGGCATATCGGTGAAAGCCTCCATAACTATGCCAGTCTCCTCGCTCCAACAGCGGGCAAAGGGCTTCTCAAGCCCCGGTTCGTCGATCACGAAGTTGTGGTCAAAGCCGCCGCCCAGACGAAGCTGCTCGCATTCAAGCTTGTCAATGTCCCGCGCGATGGGCTTTGCCGTTGTGAAATCTAAAGGCGTGCCCGCGACGGACGCCACCTTTCCCGTCGGGATCAGCTCCCCGTCGACGGGGGTAAAGCGGCTGCAAGCCAGAGTCACATATTGCTTCCCGACGCAGCCGGAATCGTGCCCGGCAAGATTGAAATAGGCGTGGTTTGTCAGGTTGAAATAAGTATCCTTGTCCGACACGGCGCAGTATTGAATGTGCAGGGCGTTGTCCGCGCTCAGACTATAGCGCACGGAAATTTTCGCTTCGCCCGGCAGGCCCTGATCCCCGTCCGGACTTATGAGACTGAAGGTGACGGCGTCGTCTCCGACCTCGGCTGACCACAGGCGGATACCGTAGCTCTTGCGCCCGCTGTGCAGGACGTTTTTGCCCTCGTTGGCGTCTAGCTGATAGGTTTGCCCGTTCAGAGTGAAGGCCGCGCCCCCTATACGGTTGGCGAAGCGCCCCACAATTTGCCCCTGACTCTGGGGGTTGTTTTCATAGCTCGTCACGTCGTCATAGCCCAACACGACGTCCGTCAAGACGCCCTCTTTATCGGGCACCCGAAGTGATTGCAGCACCGCTCCTAAATCTGAAACGACCGCTGTCATACCGTTTGCGTTCTCGATTACATACAGGAAAGCCCTCTCGCCGAAAGATTTCTTTGTAACTGACATAGCGTCTCCTTTCACACCTTACAGGTGATGGAAAATATATGTCTATTGTAAACACGAGAGAAAGGAAAGTCAATTATAAATCACGCGAAAGCACTTGCAATAAATGAATATATCTGTTATCTGTTATCTGCCCTATTCACCACTCCCGTGAACAGCACCTGATTGCCCCCGTCGAAGGTGTCGCCGTAGAGGACGAACACGAACGGTCTGTCGCAAACCATCTCAAAGGGCACGGTCTCCTCCGGCGCGCCCGCTCCCGCCATCGCCATCACGGTGACGGCAGCGGCAGTCGTGCCCTTCTCGTCAACCTTGATCATAGCCTTCTGCACCGCGTCCGTGATAAAAAGCGGCTCGGAGCCCTCCAGCAGTCCTGTTATTACAGCGGCGTTCGCGTCGAGCAGCGGCACGACCAGCGCCTCGAGAGCCGACCTGATGTTCATTGTCTCGCCCGCGATCTCAAAGCGCGGGAGCAGGAGCTTTCCGGTTTTGTGCTCCATGCCGCTCATAATCTCGCTGAAACGCTCGCTCGTCAGCGATTTGAGCAGTCCCGCCGCGTCGCCGTCCTTCGGCAGAAGAACCGCCAGTCCGCCGCCCATCGTAAAGGTAAGCGGCATCGCCTGTAGAGTGTCGTCCTCATAATACGCCTGGTTGTCGCCCTCGCGGAGCATAAAGCTCGCCGTCGTGTCGCCGCCCGGCGCGTGAAACACGTCCTCGGTCGTCTGATCCTCGCTAAACTCCCACTTCCAGCGGTCGGAGAAATAGATCGCGTTTGCAATCGCCGCGACGGTCTCGGGGTCAAACTCCTCAATAATGTCCGTAATCAGCCCGTCCGTGTTGTCGCTTGCCCACTCATTCACCGCCCGTGCGGCGTCCGGGGAGGCGAAGTCCACATTTATCGCCGCGCCGAGAAAATAGTCGGCGAAGGTCTGGGCGAACTCGGGGTTCAGCGCCTCGTCGTTGTCCACGAAAATCGCGTTGGCGATTTTCAATGGGTCGTGCGTCTCGTAGCCGAATTCTTCGTTCATTTTATTCATGCCGCTTGCGGTCAGACCGAAGAGCATACGCGAGGCGGCGGCGTTAATATCCCCCGCCGTCAGTCCCGCCGCGCCGAGAGCCTCGAGCAGTGTCGGACGCGCGGACTCGTCCGTCGCATTCAGCAGAGCCGCCAGCGGCAGCCACACCGAATACGGCGAGCAGACAAAGTTCTCGCTTGAGTCCATCTCAGAGAGCAGCGCGGACGAGAAGCGAAACGCAAAGTCATTTGCGCCCCTTGCCGCCGCCTCAGCCGAGCCGCTCTCCTCATCCGGCCATTGAAGCTCCATAGACGGCGCCGCCGCAATCGCCATCACCGGGCCGTTACTGTTCGCCTCCGGCGTTCCGGGCGCGCAGGACGCGAGCATTAGAATACTCAGCAGCAGTGCGATAGTCCTTGTCAGTTTCTTTTTCATTTTGCAACTCCTATCCCGCGATATACTGTTCGATTTGCGCTATCGCGGCGTTAACATCGTCCAAGGTCTGACCCTCGAAGGGGCGGAACACATTGAAGCCGTCGGTCTCGATAACGATCTTTCCATCTGCGTCAAGCTTTGCACTGTACGAGCTTAAGTCTGAGTCATCCCAGCCGACCAAAGGCTGCACCAGCTTGAGCGTATCTCCTGTGCTTTCAAGCACGAAGCCATAGCCAATACATTCGGCAAACTGCGAGCAAAGAACCGGATGCTCGCTCAAATACTCAATGTCGCTCCAAAGCGTCTCTAAGGGCTTGCCGTCGTATTTGTTAAGCGCCTCCCACATTGAATGGGAGTGTATCAAGCCCTCGTCGTCTACCTCAAACAGGCAGTCCAAATCTCCGTAGATTCCCCAAGCTTCATCCTGCACAAATTTGCTCAGCGGAAGCACATATACGCCGCCGACGCGGAGCAGGTTTGTCTCCTCGTCGCTCGTGCAGCCGCCATAAAGGTACTGCTTAATCTTAAGCGGCATTTCGATTCCGTCGCCCAGAACGTCATACAAAACGCCGCATTCGGCGATTTGCCCAGCCCTGCCGTCCGTCGTGAAGCTCTCGCCGGTTTCCTTTTCCGTAAGAATCTCGCCGTCCTCCGTGAAGCTCTGAACCGACTCGACCTTCACAATGGCAAAGGAAGCCCTTACCGCGGCGTCATTCCTGCCGTAGGTTCGCATTAAGAATCGCAGCTCGTTTGTTGCCAAGCGGTCGGCATTGACGCCGCCGTCGTCCCAGGTATAGTCTCCTGTCGGCAGGCCGGTTATGTCCTCAAGCGTCGACGGGTGCAGACCTTCAGCAGCGTCCGGTACCGCCCCCGGCGCTCCGTCTCCGGCGACCATGCCGGTTGCGGGAGTTGTGCCCCCGCCGGAGGAGACGCCAAACATCTGCGGCAGCGCCAACGCCGCGGCGATGATGAGACAGGCGGCGACCGGCGTCGCCCAGCGAAGCCACGTTGCCGCGCCTCGCGTCCTCCGGTGAGGAGCACTCTCGCTCACGCCTGCCGCACCTTCGGGCGCAAGCTGCGCTCTCGCGATTAATTCTTCGTCTATGCCGCCTATGGCGCGCAGGAAGCTTGTATTATTATTAGTCACATTAATCCCTCACTGTCAAGCATTTTTTTGAGACGGGCTCGCATTCGGAAAAGCAGAGATGTTATTTTGCTCTCGCTGCAGCCATATTCGGCGGCGACGTCGCGTATATCGCGAAGCTGCCAGTAGCGTTTTACAAAAATGTCGGCGTTCTCCGGCGGCTCTTTGCGCAGGAAAACGTTTATCACGCGGGTAATTTCCCCCTCGTCGGCGGTGATGGCGGCAAGCTCGCCCAGCTCATCAAGTGCGATTTCAACAGCGCCGCCGCCGCGCTTTTCGGCGTGCGCTAAATCATATCGGTCGAGCGCGAGATTGCGGGTAATCTTTCCGAGAAAGGCGCCGAGCCTATTTGGGCGCGCCGGCGGAATGGCGTTCCACGCGCGAAGCAGGGCATCGTTTACGCACTCGTCCGCGTCGTGTTCGTCATTGAGTATGCGCCTCGCGATGGCGCGGCAGTATGCGCCGAAGCGCGTCTGACACTCGGTCAGAGCGTCCTCTGACCGCCGCCAAAATAGGTCAACAATGGCGTCGTCGTCCATATGCACCTCCGGAAATTCCGTCTCCTATCTCTATAGACGGTTTTTTTCGAGAAAGCTTCCGTGAGTTTGAAAAATTATTTTCAAATTTTAGCTGAAAAATTTCTGCTGACAATTTCAAAGGTTCATGCTATACTGGGAAAGTGCATAATAAATACCCGTGGGGTATCCGCGCGATTTATTAAGCGCTTTCCTAGTTTTACCAAAGAAACTGATGACACCGGCACAGATTTTCAGACGCCGGGGCTTGGGGGTGAGGCCGGCGTGACAACAATTCTTCTGCTTGACGGCGACCATGAGATTTTGAAAGCTGTTTCCCAAAAGCTCACCGCCGAAGGCTACAGGGTGTTTTCCGCCGACAGCTTGCGTGCCGCGCGGCGCCTTATGACCAGGGCTGCGCCGAGCGCAATCATTCTCGAGCGCCGTCTGCCGGACGGCTCGGGTCTCGAGCTCCTTTATGAGGTCAAACAAAAACTCAGCATTCCGGTTATTTTCTATACAACACAGGGCGAGGTGGAGGATATTTGCTCGGGGCTGCGCGCCGGAGCGAACGACTACCTAATAAAACCGCTCGACCTTGACCTCTTTGCCGCGCGGCTTGCGGCGCTGCTGCTTACATATCAGGGGGGCAGGGAGGCTTTCTATTTACCCCCGCTCCGATTAAATCTCCTGCGGCAGGTCGCCTTTGCGGATGACGCCGACCTGCTGCTCACACCAAAGGAGTTTTCGCTTCTATACCTGCTCGCCAGAAATCGCGGAGAGACCCTCAGCCGCGAGGAGCTTTCGCTGGCTGTCTGGGGCATAGATGAGGATGTCGGCAACACGCTCGACAAAAACATCTCCCGCCTTAAAAAGAAGCTGGCAATAGCGACGGAGGCTGTTATAATCGACACCTCATACAACGGCGGCTATTCAATCACAATTCTATAGGGGAGCACCGGATGAATCGCGGCGATTCATCCCCCCGTGAAAATACCTGCAATAACTGTGGAGGATTATATATGAATATCGAAAAATCATCGGCAGACGGCGTGTGCCTTATGACTCTGCGCGGGCGTCTCGACACTAACAACGCCCCCAAATTGCTCGCTGAGCTGGAAACGGAAATCGAAAGGTATAAAAATGTCACACTGGACTTTGCGGAGATGGAATATGTCGCGAGCGCCGGACTGCGCGCTCTGCTCGCTGGAGAGGAGCTGGCAAGGCTCGCCGGCGGCCTTCTCTCGGTTAAGAACGTATCCCCGGAGATAATGGAGATCTTCGATATGACCGGGTTCACGGAGATACTCAACATATTATAGGAAGCTCTGATAAACTGCGCGCTTTTTTCAGACCTTCTCGGGAAATAAAAGGTGAACCATGATACGCAAACAAATTACCGCCGCATTTTTAATTGTCAGCCTAATCTCACTGCTAATCAGCGGCGTAATATCGTTTTTCTCGCTTTCAAATGTGCGCTCTATTACGGAATCTGCAATTGTCGAAACCGCTCATGAGCACCTGCAAACGCTGGCAAACGAGACCAGCCGCACGATAGACCGCAGACTCAAAAAATATGGCGATGAGCTTTTGCTGATGGCGCATTACGTCGCGGGAATCTATCAAAGCCCCGGCGATTACCCGCAGGTATCCGTGCCCCACGCGCGGCAGGTACACACCGATGAGCCGACTCTGCACTATTATATGGACGCCGGCGCGAAGGAAAACCCCGAAAAAATTCAGCTGCTTGGCAACGCCGAGAGAGTCTTCGCCGCGATGATAGAGATTTTCCCCGAAATCTCGTCTATCTATCTTGTCGACGCCGAGGGTATCAATTTGGACTATGACGCCGCCGCCATTTCAAAGCTTCGAATGCTTAAAAACGGCTTCGTGGCAACGCAGCGCGATTGGTACACAAACGCCAGAGACACAGGCGCGCTTGTCATCTCCGACGTCTATAACGACGCCGGAGGCCGGGGGCTTACAGTAACCTTCAGCGCCCCCATCTATGCCGACGGCAGCTTCATGGGGGTACTGGGTCTCAATATCCCGATGGACGCCCTAAACGAAAAAATCGCCTCCGTAGCCGTGGGCGAGAGCGGCAAGGCGGAGCTTCTTACAGACGGCGGCGTTCCGACGGCGCAGGAGGGCTTTCTTGCCGCGACCGCCCGCCTCACGCTCACCGATTGGACGGTGCGCTATTCGGTCCCGGAGTCGGAGGTCACAGAGCCCGTATCGGCGGTGGACAGCCGAATTTTCCGCTCGATTATGCTCTTCGTGGCGCTGCTTGCGGCAATTGTCGCCATAACGACCCTCGCGGCAAGCGCCTTTGCCAAGCGCATCGCCGTCCCCTTGACCGCCACTGCCGTCGAGAAGGAGCGCATAAGCGCGGAGCTGGGCGTGGCCACCAATATTCAGGCGAGTATGCTGCCGCACATTTTCCCGGCCTTCCCGCACAGAAAAGATATCGAGCTCTTCGGCCTGATGGAGCCCGCTAAAGAAGTGGGCGGAGATTTCTATGATTTCTTCTTTGTCGACGAGAACCGCTTGGCGCTCATAATTGCCGACGTTTCCGGCAAAGGCGTCCCCGCCGCGCTCTTCATGGTGATCGCGAAAACCCTGCTTAAAAACTACGCCCAGATGGGCAAGCCGCCGAAGGAAGTCTTTGAAACGGTGAACAATATCCTGCGCGACAATAACTCCGAGCGGCTCTTCGTAACCTGCTTCATGGGCTACCTCGATTTGACCACCGGGGAGCTTATCTCGGTCAACGCTGGACACAATCCTCCGCTGCTACGCCGCGACGGCAAGTGGGAATTTTACAAGACCCGCCGCAGTCTCGTCTTAGCCGGACGCAACGACACAAAATATACCGAGAGCGTGGTTACCCTCAGAGCCGGCGACGAGCTTTTCCTCTACACAGACGGCATCACCGAGGCAAACGACCGGCAGCTTGCGCTCTTCGGCGAAAAGCGGCTGCTTGAAGCGGCAAACGCCAAGAGCGCGCTTGAGCCGCATGACTTCTGCAATGCAATCCGAGCCGATGTTTCGGCCTTTTCCGACGGCGCGGAACAGGCGGACGATATCACGATGCTGATGATTAAATATATCGGTAAACAAGAGGCCGACAAAACAAAAACTGACGATTTTGACAGAATTGAGAAATAGCGCGCGTATCTATGCTATAACTTCATTAGGCTCACTCATGTGAAAGGAGCTTCCTCCATGGATAACAAAAAAAAGCTGGATTTAGAAGAACTGGACTATATTGTCGGCGGATTTTCAAACTCAAACCCGGGCAGGGCAGACGAAGACTGTTTAGAACCTAAGCCCTGCACAGATTGTGTTAACCGACTGTGCCCCCAGCTGTTCTGCACCCCAAAGCAGGGTCAGAACGTCTATATCTGCCTCAAACACAAAACGAAGCTGAGTTAATCGGAGCTTCCCAAAAAAGGAGTAGAAAGCTATGGACAAACACGAATTATCAAATGCCGCGAACGCGCAAAAGGACCCCGAGCTTCTCGCGGACGAGGAGCTGGACGCCGCCTCGGGCGGCGGCTGCTGCGAAGATAAAAGACCCAAGCGTTGGACAGAGTCTGAAGTTTATTGTCCGCGCGGTCTCCGTCCGCAGGACTATGGTTATCATAATCTGAATACTCCTCTCGTAGACAAATGCTACGAAGGAACACTCTGTAAGTGGGCAACCGGCAACAATTGGACTAGAGACAGATGCACCTGGGACGTCTGGGACGCCCTTGATACATTGAATGGTAAACCCCACCCGGGGTATTAAGAACCGCACACTATTTCGAGCCGAACCCGGCGCGGGTTCGGCTCGATTTTCAATATTGTGTTTGGCAATTGTCAGCTGTTAATCGCCAATTGCTTCAGGTGCTCCGCCACTAGCTTGTGCATTCCCTCAAAATCGACAAAGGGATTATAAATCCTCTCGATCAAATCATGAAGGCGCTTCGTCTGACCCAGCGCGTCTATGGCCTCGGCCTTGAGCGTGGTTACCAGCTTGTCGCAGCGAGCCAGCTCGCCCTTCTTCTCCTTGCGCGCGCTGCCCTCGCCCTTGGCGTCGAGATAAATCCTCCGGCTCGGTATACCCGCCGTCAGCGCGGAATTAGTAAGCGAAAAGCCCAGCTCCAGCGTGGGAATAAAAACCGCCTCAAGCTTCTCCGGCGTCAGAGGATCCGCCGCCGCTATTACCTTAAAGCCGGAGTCCCGCGCGGCAATCGCTGTTTTTTCCAAAAGAAGCGCGCCCAGTCCGAGACGGCTGTCGAAGAGATAAACCCTCTTGCACAGAGCCTTCGCCGTATCCGCAAAGGAATATTCGCCCTTCCAGGTGATAGCGCTTAGGAAACGGCGCGAAATCACGCCGCCGCGGCGCAGTCTGGTGCCCAGCTCACGCCGCAAAATGCCGTCCAGCCGTTTTTCGGCAAGGGCGGCCTCGTCTTTGTCTGTCAGCGCACCGAGCCAGCCGCGTTTTAATGCTCCGGCGGCGGCAAGCAGCGCATAGACCTTTTTATATTCCTCGTGTATGCGCTCATTTAGCTTAAGTAGCTGTGACGAGTGCTTTTCAATGCCCTCAAGGTCATAGAAGCGCCCGATGTCCAGATAGCTGGAATCCACAGCGGCAAGGTGTACGTCTGCTATATGCGGCGCGGTGCCGTCCATATAGCCGGTTTTCAGTTCTTCAATAAAAATACCGTCGAGCGAGTCGGGATCTCCGCTGCAGGCAAAATACTCAACAGCGAAGCCGGCGCCTTCGGCGGCGGAGGCAATTAGACGCATGAAGCTGCTCTTTCCGCAGCCCGCGCCACCCTTTATAACCCAGAAAAAGCTGTTCTGAGGCATATGAGTCAATCTTTCATTAAGAGGGTAAAATCCGTCGGCGGTGTTGCCGCCTAGGAAGAAATGTTGGCTTTGCCGGCCGTTCATTACATCAGTCCTTTCGCATTTCTTTCAACACACAATATGCGAAAAAACCGTCTCTGGTGCGGCTGTCAAGACCGAAAAATCGGTATCTCAACGCTGCTCAGAAACCAAAAAACCCGCCGTCCGTGAAAATCGGCGGCGGGCTTTTTTGCTCAAATAAGATTAAATACTTTTTACGCCAAGGCTCAGACGTGTTCGTGGCGATGCTGCCGCTCGCTCAGTGCGCTTCTATACTGCAAAAGCCCAACGAGATAGAGCGCGGGAACAAGCAGCCCCAGAAGAATATTGGCTACGGCCGCTCCGGAGAAGCCCGCATACATGCCGGTTGTCTGCGCTAAGTTATAGATGCTGTAAACCAGTGAGAAGATGATCATAAGCACTATTAAGGTCATAGCGGTTCTAAAGCTATCCTCGCCCGGCTCGTTAGAAGTCTTTACACCGACTATTCCGGCGGCAAGCTGAATTGCCGCGATTATAAACGGAACTATCAGGATAAAAGCCCCGACAACGGCTCCGGCGGCGGCTCCGATTGCGCCGAAAAGAACGTTCAGCGCGCCTCCTATAATAAGAAGTATCGAGCAAACCTTGAGCAGTTTCTGTCCTTTCATTTCATTTTCCTCCATATAATAAAATACAGTTTCCCGCATATATTATGTGGAGTAGAAGCGATATTACTATGGAAAATGTTTCAAAAAATCATGTAATTATACAATTACCGTTCCCTCATAAACCAGATTCGCGTTACCGGTCAAAAACACAGCCTTGTCCGTGTAATTGACAATCAGCTCGCCGCCGCGCACCTTAACCGTGACGTCAACGCCCTTGTCGCAAAAGCCGTTCTCGACCGCCGCGACCACGGCGGCGCAGGCGCCGGTGCCGCAGGCAAGGGTTTCGCCGTTGCCGCGCTCCCAGACCCGCATTTTAAGCGTATTGCGGTTTACGACGCGGACAAACTCCGTGTTAACTCGCTCGGGGAAAAGCTCGTCGTGCTCAAATTGCAAGCCTTCTTCGGCTACCTGTACGCGGTCAACCCGCTCCACAAAGACAACGCAGTGGGGATTGCCCATGTTCACACAGTTGATAGTATATTCCTTATCGCCGATTTTAACAGATCTGTTTATAACACGCTCTCCCTCGAGTTTTATCGGAATGCTCTCCGGTGTCAGCCGCGCCCTGCCCATATTGACGCGCACAGAGCGCACCTGTCCGCCGAAGGAATAGAGCGTCAGGTCTTTAATGCCGCTTTTGGTCTCGATTTTCATCTCCATTTTCGGGACAATCCCCTTGTCATAGAGATATTTCCCTACGCAGCGAATGCTGTTGCCCGCCATACCGCCCTCGGAGCCGTCCTGGTTGATTATGCGCATCTTCGCGTCCGCGCGCGGATCGGTGGGGCTTTCGATGAGAACAAGCCCATCGCCGCCGATGCCGAGGCTGCGGCTGGTGAGACTAATCGCCAGCGACTCGGGCGAGGTTATCTCGCCGGAGAAATTTTCAAAGAAAATATAGTCGTCGCCGGTGCCCTGCATCTTGGAAAATCGAAGCCTGTCGCGCTCGGTGCGCAGATGCGCTATGTCCACAAGCTCCGTGTTCCACTCGGTATAGCGGCTGGCAAGCATGTCCGCGAGGGCGCTTGCCGTATCGAGCGAGGTAAAGCAGGGGATAGACAGCTGCAAGGCCCGCCGCGAGAGCCGGATGAAATCATTTATATATTCCGGCTGAGTGTTTCCCGTCATTATAATATAGTTAATCTTGCCGCCCTCGAGAAGCTCCATTACCTTAGTGTCCATGGATAGCTTGCCGACGGCAATTACGTCCAGCCCCGCGCCCTCTATCTCACGGGCATTGCCCCGCGTGGCATAGAGCGTAAAGCCCAGCTCTTGGAATTTTCGTGCGATGTCCAAAATCTCAAGTCTGTCCGGCTTGTTTACGCTTATGAGCACCCCCGCGTCCTGCCCCTTGAGGGGAGAGGTGAGCTTAAACCCGGCGGAGGTCAGCCCCTTAAAGAGCGCCTCCTCAAGATTTTTACCCACGCCCAGAACCTCTCCGGTGGATTTCATCTCGGGACTGAGCGCAGAGTTTACCCCCAGCAGCTTCTCAAAGGAAAACACCGGCACCTTCACCGCTACATAGGGCGGCTGCTTGTACAGTCCCGTGCCATAGGGCAAATCGCTCAGAGACTGCCCCACCATAACCTTTGTCGCTATGTCCACCATCGGAAGCCCAGTCACCTTGCTGATATAGGGCACGGTGCGCGAGGCGCGGGGGTTAACCTCTATCACATAAAGCTCGCCCTCATAGATGAGAAACTGTATGTTGACAAGCCCGCGCGTGTTCATCGCAAGCGAGAGCTTCGTCGAAACGTCAATAATCTGCGTGAGCAGGGCGTCGGGAATACTATAGGGCGGATAGACGGCAATGCTGTCCCCGCTGTGCACCCCCGCGCGCTCAATGTGCTGCATGATGCCCGGAATCAAAACGTCCGTCCCGTCACAAATTATGTCAACCTCAAGCTCCGTCCCCATCAGATATTTATCAACCAGCACGGGGTTGTCAATGCCCTGTGCGAGAATGATTTGCATATACTGGCGGACATTTTCATCCGTGTGGGCAATCGTCATGTTCTGCCCGCCAATCACATAGCTCGGACGCAGCAGAACCGGATAACCCAGCTCGTGCGACGCACCGAGAGCTTCATCCAGAGTAAGTGCGGACAGCCCGCGCGGCCTGTGAATGTTAAAGGTCTCAAGCAGCTCGTCAAAGCGGGAGCGATCCTCCGCGAGGTCAATGCTCTGTGCGCTCGTACCCAGAATGCGGATTCCCGCCCTGTCCAGCCCGTGGGTGAGATTAATTGCCGTCTGCCCGCCGAAGGCGACGACAACGCCGTAGGGTCGCTCCACCGCGATGACATTCATCACGTCCTCGGGGGTCAGCGGCTCGAAATAAAGCCTGTCCGCCGTGTCGAAATCCGTGGAAACCGTCTCGGGGTTGTTGTTGATGATAGCCACCTCAAAGCCCAGCGCTTTCAGGGATTTCACGCAGTGAACGCTGCTGTAGTCAAACTCAATTCCCTGACCGATGCGAATCGGTCCGCTGCCGAGCACGATAATCCGGCGGCTGCCCTCCTTTATAAAGGGGCGCGCCTCGCAGTGCTCGTCGTAGCTTGCGTAAAAATACGGCGTCTGCGCGGAAAACTCCGCCGCGCAGGTATCCACCATCTTATACACACACCTCGCCGGTTTATCGACCTTCCCGCCCGAGAGCCGCTCGAGAGCGGCGTCGGTATAGGAATAATATTTGCCTTTCTTATAGTTTTCGTCCGTCAGTCCCTCGAGAGCGAGGCAATTTTCAAAGTCCGCAAGGTTTTTGAGCTTTCCGAGGAAAAATCGGTCAATCCTCGTAATCGCGTGAATCTCCTGCTCGGAAATTCCCCGCTTGAGCGCGGAGAAAACAGTAAAGAGCCTCCTGTCGTCCGGCCTGCCTAGCGCAGAAATTATGTCAACCTCGTCCTCCTTGGGATTGAGCGTATCCATACCCAGCTCCGCGCCGCGCACGGCCTTCATAATCGCCGCTTCAAAGCTCGTCGCGATGCTCATGACCTCGCCCGTCGCCTTCATCTGCGTGCCGAGCGTTCTTTCCGCGCGGACAAATTTATCAAAGGGCCACTTCGGAAACTTGCATACGATATAGTCCACCGCCGGTTCAAAGCAGGCGCTGGTCTTTCCGGTTACGTCGTTGGGAATCTCGTCTAGGGTATAGCCCAGGGCAAGCTTCGCCGTGACCTTCGCTATTGGATAGCCCGTCGCCTTACTCGCCAAAGCCGAGGAGCGCGAAACGCGCGGATTGACCTCGATAACCGCATAGTCGAAGCTGTCGGGGTCGAGCGCAAACTGACAGTTGCAGCCCCCGACAATGCCCAGCTCCGTTATAATATCCAGCGAAGCCGTCCGAAGCAGCTGATACTCGCGGTCGGCAAGCGTCAGAGCGGGCGCCGTGACAATGCTGTCCCCGGTGTGAATCCCCACGGGGTCAAAATTCTCCATGCTGCAAATCGCAATGACATTCCCCGCGCCGTCGCGCATAACCTCAAACTCAATTTCCTTCCAGCCAGAGATGCAGCGTTCCACCAAAATCTGCGTAATAGGGGAGAGCATAAGCCCGTTCTTCGCGATAACCCGAAGCTCCGCTTCGTCCTGCGCCACGCCCCCGCCGCCCCCGCCGAGCGTAAAGGCAGGGCGCACAATAACGGGATAACCGATCTCATCTGCTATCTCAAGCGCGTGCTCCAGCTCCATCGCAATCGCCGACGGCACAACCGGCTGCCCGATCTTCACCATCGTATCGCGAAACAGCTGCCTGTCCTCCGCCTTATCAATCGCCGCCGCGCTCGTACCCAAAAGCCGCACGCCGTGCCGCTCCAGCCAGCCGTCACGAGACAGCTGCATCGCTATGGTAAGCCCCGTCTGCCCCCCGAGCGACGCGAGCAAACTGTCCGGCCTCTCCTTTTCAATCACGCGCTTGACCGTCTCGGCGGTGAGCTGCTCGAGATAAATCTCGTCGGCAAGCTGCGTATCCGTCATAATCGTCGCGGGATTGGAATTGACGAGCACAACGTCAAGCCCCGCATCCTTCAAAACGCGGCAGGCCTGATTACCGGCATAGTCAAATTCCGCCGCCTGCCCGATAACAATCGGCCCGCTGCCGATAACCAAAACCTTCTTAATACTCTCATCTCTCGGCATTAGAGCACACCTCCGTCCATCAGAGCCGCAAAAGCGTCAAAGGCAAAGCCCGTGTCGCGCGGACCCGAGTGCGCCTCCGGGTGAAACTGCAGCGAAAAAGCCCCCAGCTCCGGATAAACCAGCCCCTCGCAGGTGCCGTCATTAAGGTTTACATAACTTACAACAGCCCCGCTTCCGGCAAGAGACTCCGCCACGACCGCATAGCCGTGGTTCTGACTGGTTATGTAAACTTGATTCGTCTCCAGACGCTTCACCGGCTGATTGCCGCCGCGATGACCATAGCGCAGTTTTTCGGTCTTTCCACCGGCGGCAAGCGCCATAAGCTGATGCCCCAGACAAATCCCGAAAATCGGCTTCTTCCCCAAAAGCTGCGCAATCGTTTCAATGCACCCCGTGTTCTCCGCGGGATCGCCCGGCCCGTTCGAGAGCATAATACCGTCCGGGTTTTCCGCCAAAATCTCCGCCGCTTGTGCGTCATGCGGAAACACCGTCACAGCGCACCCGCGCGCTAACAACTCGCGCTCAATCGAGCCCTTCGCCCCGTAATCAATGAGCGCCACGCGCCGGCGCACCGCGCCGTCAGCAGGGGAGAGGGTATACTTTTCCTTAGTGGAGGTCTCCGCCACAACCCCAGTAACTGCATAGCTTTTGAGACTATCCGGCACCCCTTGCGGCCTCTCGCGGACAATCGCCGCGTTCATGACCCCCGCCTCGCGGATTATCTGCGTCAGCTCGCGTGTATCAACGCCGCAGATACCGACAACGCCCTGCTTTTTCAAAAACTCATCGAGCGTTTCCTCACAGCGAAAATTCGAAGGCTGCCTGCACCAATCGCGCACGACAACGCCCCGCGCGTGACACTTTAAGCTCTCAAAATCGCCGCTCATTATGCCATAGTTTCCGATCTGCGGAAAGGTGTGCATAATAATCTGACCGGCATAGCTCGGGTCGGTCAGCGTCTCCACATAGCCGACGACCCCGGTAGTGAACACCAGTTCACCCAGGGTCTCGCCGGTTTTTCCGAGGGCTTCGCCCTCGAATACGCGCCCGTTCTCTAAAATTATGTAAACCGTACTCATTCAGCTGAACCGCCCATCAGCTTCACCATAACCGCTTTCTGAACATGAAGCCGGTTTTCCGCCTCGTCGAAGATTTCATCCGCGTGCGCCTCAAAAACCTCGTTTGTAATCTCCTCGCCCCGATGCGCGGGCAGGCAGTGCTGAACCATGGCGTCCGGGTGCGCCTGATTCATTACTTTATCGTCCACACAGAAGCCCTCAAAGGCCTTCATGCGAAGAGCGGCCTCCTTCTCCTGACCCATAGACGCCCAGACGTCGGTATAGACGACGTCGGCGCCCGCTGCTGCGGCGAGAGGGTCCTGCGTGCAGACAAAGCTGCCGTTCGCGTGCGCCCACTGCATGAGAGCTGAGTCCGGCTTATAATCCGCAGGACAGGCGACAGCTACGCTCATACCGCTCTTGATTCCGCCGACGATGAGGCTGTTTGCCATGTTGTTGCCGTCGCCGATGTAACAGAGCTTCAGCCCCTTGAGATAGCCCTTGCGCTCGCGAATCGTCATGAGATCGGCAAGCACCTGACAGGGGTGACAGAAATCGGTCAGCCCGTTGATAATCGGAATGCTTCCGAACTTGGCAAAGTCCTCAACCTCCTGCTGGGCAAAGGTGCGTATCATAATGCCGTCCAGATAGCGCGAGAGCACCCTCGCCGTGTCCTGCACCGGTTCCCCGCGCCCGATTTGAAGGTCGTTTGAGGAGAGGAAGAGCGCGTTTCCGCCGAGCTGATACATCCCCGCCTCAAAGCTCACGCGTGTGCGCGTCGAGCTCTTCTGAAAAATCATGCCCAGGGTCTTACCCTTGAGATAGTGGTGGGTCAGACCGTTTTTCTTGTCATATTTGAGCTGGTCGGCGAGATTTAAAATGTCCGTCAGCTCCTGCGCGGAGAGGTCATAGAGCTTGAGCAGATGCTTCATTTTGAAATTACCTCCAATAGTATTGTCAGAGCCTTATTGAGCTCCTCATAGCTGATATTCAGCGGCGGCAGCAGCCGCACCTTCTTCTTCGCGGTCAGAACGATCACGCCCTTTTCCAAACATTCGCTCACAATTTCCCCCGCGTCGCGCTCGGTCTCAATGCCCAGCATAAGCCCCAGACCCGAGACGCCCTTGACCCCCTGCGCGCTGTCAAGCGTGCGGCGGATATGTATGCCCTTTTGCGCAACCTCATTCATGAGCTTGTCGTCGAGCCTCGAGAGAATACTCACAGCCCCCGCCGCGCAGACGGGGTTTCCCCCGAAGGTCGAGCCGTGAGTCCCGGCGGAGAGAGTGTCCTTAACCTTCTCGCCCAGCAGGCAGGCTCCGAAGGGCAGCCCACCCGCTAAGCCCTTGGCGGTCGTGACGATATCCGGCGTTAGGCCGAACTGCATATAGGCATAGAGACTGCCCGTTCTGCCGTTACCGGTCTGAACCTCGTCTACAATGAGAAGAAGGTCCCGCTGGATGCTGAGCTTCTGCGCGTGTGCCAGATATTCCGCATCCAGCGTCCGAACCCCGCCCTCGCCTTGAACAATTTCGAGCATAACAGCGCAGACAGTTTCGTCACAGGCGGCGTCAAGCGCGTTGGAGTCATTCGGCGAGGCGTACTTAAACCCATCCAAAAACGGACCGAAGTGTACGTGCAGGCTCTCTTGACCGGTGGCGGTCAGCGTCGCCATTGTCCGTCCGTGAAAACTGCCCTCCAGCGTTATAATAGTGTGCCGCCCCTCGCCGTATTTGTCGTGCGAATACTTACGCGCGGCCTTAATGGCGCACTCGTTTGCCTCCGCGCCGGAGTTTCCGAAAAAGACCTTTTTCAGCCCCGTCCTCTCGCAGAGTTTTTCTGCCAGAACCGCCTGCGGCTGCGTGTAATAGAGGTTCGAGATGTGCTGGAGCTTACCCAGCTGCTCCGTCACCGCCGCCCTCCAAGCCTCATCGCAGGCTCCGAAGGCGTTTACGGCGATGCCCGCGCCGAGGTCTATGTACTCGCGCCCGTTCTCATCCACGATCGTCGCACCGTGGCCGGAGATTGCCACCAGCGACGCTCTTTTATAAGTGTTTGCAATGTACTCACTGTCAAGTGTTTTAATATCCATATGTGCCTCCAATTGAGAATTGAGAATTATTTTCGCCGGAATTATCCATGGAACATGGTTCCCACGCCGGAATCGGTTAAGGTTTCGATCAAAATCGAGTGCGGAATACGGCCGTCGATTATAAACACGCGCTTGACGCCGCGCCTTATCGCCTCGCAGCAGCACTCCGCCTTGGGAATCATCCCGCCGGAGATCACGCCCTCGCGTATGAGAGAGGCAACCTCGCTCACGTTCACGACGGGAATGAGAGTGTCCGGATTATTCGGGTCGCGCAGAATGCCCTTCGTGTCCGTCATGGAGATTAGGCTCTCCGCATGGAGAGTTCCGGCAAGGCGGCTGGCGGCGGTGTCGGCGTTCACATTGTAGCAGTGCCCGGTGCTGTCGGCGGCGACGGTGGATATGACGGGGATATAGCCCTTGTCCAAAACGTCAAAAATCGCCTGCGGATTTACAGAGGCAATCTCGCCGACATAGCCCAGGCAGTCACTTAGCCGCCGCGCCTCCAGCATACCCGCATCCATACCGGAAAGCCCTATCGCCCTGCCGCCCAGAGTGCCGATGAGCGCGACAAGGCTCTTGTTGATCTTTCCCGCCAGAACCATCTGAACAACCTCGCTCGTCTCCTCGTCGGTGACGCGCAGCCCGTCTTTAAATTCCGGCTGCTTGCCGATTTTACCCAGCAGCTCGTTAATCTCCGGCCCGCCGCCGTGCACCAGAACAACCTTCACGCCGATGAGCGAGAGCAGCACAATGTCGCCCATGACGGCTCTTCGGCTCTCGTCGCTTATCATGGCGTTCCCGCCGTACTTTACGACGACAATCTTGCCGTTATACTTTTGAATATAGGGCAGTGCCTCAATGAGAACCTTCGCCCTCTGCAAGTTAGAAATCTTCTCGTCCATAATATTTCCCTTATATCTATTATCTAATATCTCTTATCTCTTATCTGCCCTACGTCCGGTAGTCTCCGTTAATCTTCACATAGTCATAGGTCAGATCGCAGCCATAGGCCGTCGCACACTCAGCTCCGTCGCCGAGAGAAACGTCTATCACAATCTCGTCCGCCGAGAGGACGGTTTTGGCTACTTCCTCCGAAAACTCGATCCCCGCGCCGTTTTCACAGACAGAAATCTCGCCCGCGCCGGAGATGAATTTCACTGCCACCTTATTGACGTCCGTCTCCGCCCCGGCATAGCCGATGGCGCAGAGCACCCGCCCCCAGTTGGCGTCCGAGCCGAACATCGCGGTCTTGACCAGGGGAGAGCAGATGACGGCTTTGGCAATCGCCTTGGCGTCCTCCTTCGTCTTCGCGCCTGAGACGCGGCATTCGAGCAGCTTCGTCGCGCCCTCGCCGTCCTTGGCCATCTCGCGGGTGAGCTGAGTGCAAACCGCCCTCAGCGCCGCGAGAAACTCGTCGAAGTCCTCACCCTCGCTCGTTATCTCGGGATTGCCCGCCAGACCGTTTGCGAGAATCAGAAGAGTGTCGTTGGTAGAGGTGTCGCGGTCGATGCTGAGCATATTGAAGCTCTCGCCCGTCGCCGCCTTGAGCGCCTTTTGCAGGAGTGGGGGCGAAATCGCGGCGTCCGTGGTGACAAAGGCTAGCATCGTCGCCATATTCGGGTGAATCATGCCGCTGCCCTTGGCGATAGCGCCCATTTTGACCGTTTTATTGCCGATTTCAAACGAGACCGCCGTCTCCTTCTTGACAGTGTCGGTGGTCATAATGGCCTCCGCCGCGTCGGAGCTGTTGTCTCCCAGCTCTGAGAGCAGCTGCGGCATCCCGTCTATAATCGGGTCAAGGGATAGGGTTTGACCGATAACCCCCGTGGACGCCACGGCGACGTCATTAGCGTCGATACCGAGATAGGACTCTACTAAGCGGCACATTCCCTCTGCAATCTCAATGCCATTGGCGTTGCAGGTGTTGGCGTTGCCGCTGTTTGCGATTATGGCGCGCGCATAGCCGTCGGCAATGTTCTTTTGCGTGACGATAACCGGCGCGCCTTTTACTAGATTTTGTGTATAAACCCCGGCGCAGGCGGCTTTTGTCTGACTCACGATAAGCGCCAGATCCCGCTTGCCCTTCCGCCGAATCCCACAGGCAATCCCCGCCGCGGCAAAACCCTTCGGCGCACACACCCCACCTTTTATATGTTCCATAAGTTATTCCCCTTTAAAAATCGCTACGCGATTTAATAAGTCGCGCGTTTCTCGCGCTTTGTTATTGCAGACCGCTGCGGCGGCTATGCCCCAAACAACATTTAGTTATCTAAACGCACAAACCCGTTTCGTCCGCTAACCCATTCATTATATTAAAACACTGTATCGCACTTCCCGATGCGCCCTTGCCTAGGTTGTCGAAGAGCGCGGTGAGGACAAAGCGCGAGTCCCCGCCTGTGACATAGATTCTCATATCGTCGCGCCCGCTCATGGAATTTGCATAGAGCGCGCCCGGCTCCTCATCTATAACCCGAACAAGCCCGCCGTCGGAATAGTGTTTTCGGAAAACCCCGCGCAAATCATTTATTTCAATCGTCGCCGTAAGCTGCGCGGAGCTTAGCGGCACCGAGACCGCCATTCCCGCGTAATAGTCACCCACCACCGGCAGGAACACCGGCGCGGCAGTCAGCCCCGAGTGTTTTGCCATCTCCGGCAGGTGCTTGTGGCTCTGCCCCAGTGCATAGAGAAACGAGCTGTCAAGCTCTAAAGCGCGCTCTTGAGCCTCATACTGCGCGATCATCCTCTTCCCCCCGCCGCTGTAACCGGTGAGCGACGTGCAGGAGAGCACCGCGCCCGGCGCAAGCAGCCCCGCATCCACTAGCGGGCGCGTTAGAGCTAAAAAACCGCTTGCGTGACAGCCGGGATTCGCCACTCGTCGGGATGCGGCAATCGCCTCGCGGTAAGCCCTCGACAGCTCGGGAAAACCATAGTCCCAGCCGTCCGAAACGCGATGCGCGGTGGAGGCGTCGATAATCCGGCAGGGCAGCTCTTTCGCAAGCTCCGCCAGCTCAAGGGCAGCTGAGTCCGGCAGACAGAAAAAGCAAAAATCCGCCTGCACCATCTTGCGTAAAAGCTCGCCCGTATCCTTGCGAAGCGCCTCGTCAATATTCAGCAGCTGCACGTCGCGCCTCTTTCCGAGCCGCTCCGCGAGCCTCAGACCCGTCGTACCCTCGCCGCCCGCAATAAAAACCTTCGTCATATCCGCCCACCAAATCTTAATTACCGCTAAACCGCGCCGCCCGCGTCTCGTGCGCCGTCCAAGCATTCACGCAGTAATGAATAAATATTCATTATACTCATACTGTTAATGTATATAATACATCACAAGCCCCTAAATTGCAAGCAAATACTGAATAAATATTTGCTGAAATTTTCCACCCATCTCATCTTGTTTCGTGCAATTCCACAAAACCACCACACACTATACAGCAAAAACCCCAAAGGGTCAAGCCCGTGGAAAGGAGCTGCAGCAAGCGCCACAGCTCCTTTAATGGATAATGAATAGTGAAGAATGAATAATTGCAGAGTGTCGCTTCGCGACACAAACCTATATTATCCTTCTCGCTCCTACATAATGATTGGTGTAATAAGTGCTGTCGAGGCGGCTTATAATCACCTTCCCCGAGCCGGAGCTGGCGTGTATAAACTGCCCATCCCCGACATAAATCCCCACGTGCCCGATACCCGGTGAGGAGTTGGTGAAAAACACCAAGTCGCCCAATTGCAAATTCGCCTTATCGACACTCACGCCGTTGTCATACAGCGTCGCCGCCGTGCGATTCGTCGAATAGCCGTGCTGTTTATAGACGTAATACACAAGCCCCGAGCAATCGAAGCCGTCCGGCGAGGTGCCCGCCCAAACATAGGGCACGCCCAAATACTGCATCGCCGTATCGACAATCGCCTGCCCCGTCGAGCTTCCCGTACCCGGATTCGGCGCAGGCGCCGGAGCCGGCGCAACATAGCCGACATCGTTAAGCTCCGCCCAACCGTCGTTGAGCGCAAAATAATCGCTGCGCACATAACCCGTGACGCCGTTATAGACAACCTTATACCAATCGCGGGCAACCCCCGCAACCGTCATCCGCGTCCGATTATTATATGTACCCAAAATGCTCGAGGACGTACTCGGTCCGCTTCTCATCCGAACAGAGCTGCCGCGTATCGTACCCCAGCCAAAGTCGCCGTCAACGGTCTCTTGAAACCTGAGATAGCTGCCGTTAACATAGCCCACGGTGCCCTTGTAAACTACCTTATACCAGCCATTGTCGAGCTTTCCTGCGACCACAACGTCCGTGCCGCCCGGAAGCGAGGTGATAATACGAGAGGAGGCGTTGGATTCCGCTCTGAAATTAAGTAAAGTTGCCGTAACCTCCGCACCGCCTATGCTGGCGGCCTGCGCCGCGCCAATGAGCAGCGTCGCGCACAAAAATGTCATTACTACTGTCTTGAGGGTCTTGGATTTCATAGGATTCTCCCTTGCGGGGCTCTTGGAAAAGCAATGAAGCGCGTGAAAAAATCTGCTGCCTTCCTATTGCGAGAGGGCGCGATTCAGCCAAACAGAAGCCACATCCATCGCCGTATACAAGCTGTCCTTCTCGGTCTTCTTGACAATACGGTCGCGGCTTTTAAGATCAGGATGCGTCAGCTGAAGCTGCACAGAGACCTTCGTCGCCACGTCCATGTCCTTGACCGCCTTGGATTCAAGAATTTGAAGAAGAATTATATACTTGTCGGCCATGCTGCCGTAATAGATCATATTGTCCTTACGGCGAAGCTGGTGTCCCTTATACTCAAGAGCCGCTTTTTTTTCTGCTGCCATGCCATTCATTCCTTTCATCTGTCATGGACAAGCAGCCACAACGTAACCAAATTGTAACACATTGTTTCCTACTTGTCAACTTTTTTAAATTATTCTTGTTTCGGGAGTTTATGGAAAGCGAAAATTTGTCAATTATAACGCCTAAACAACACTAAAATGTTTAAAAAACGAATTTCAAATTTTTGAATTTTTAGCAAAAATTTCTTTTAATCGAAGTAAAATTTCGCCGACTCAAAGAGCGGCAGCTCAAAGCGTCCGGGCACATTCTTATACAGCCCCGCGCCCACGCGCTCGGAGTGCCCCATCTTGCCGAACACCCGCCCGTCCGGCGAGAGAAGTCCCTCAATCCCGAAAATACTTCCGTTGGGGTTAAACTGAATGTCGCCCGAGACTTTTCCCTCGTCGTCCACATACTGCGTCGCGACCTGCCCGTTTTCAAATAACCCGCGTGCTAAGCTCTCATCCGCGAGAAAACGCCCCTCGCCGTGAGAGATGGCAACGGTATAAATCTCCCCCAGCTCGGCCTTGAGAAGCCACGGAGAAGCGCAGCTAATTAGCTTCGTGCGCACGAGCTTGGACTGGTGCCGCGCAATGGTGTTGAAGCTGAGCGTCGGCGAGGCCTCCTCCGGCTCGGTAATCCGACCATAGGGCACAAGCCCGAGCTTGATGAGCGCCTGAAAACCGTTGCAGATGCCCAGCATTAGCCCCTCGCGCTTTTCCAAAAGCTCCATTGTCGCCTCACGCAGAGCCGCGCTGCGGAAAAAGGCCGTAATGAGCTTCGCGCTGCCGTCCGGCTCGTCGCCGCCGGAAAAGCCGCCGGGCAGAACGATCAGCTGACTGCTTGAAATTTTCTTCGCGAAGATCTCGACAGACTCCGCGACCGCGCCTGCCGTGAGGTTTCTAATTACAAAGCACTCCGCCTCTATCCCGGCCCTCTCCAGAGCCTTTGCCGTGTCATATTCGCAGTTCGTGCCGGGAAAAACCGGAATGAGCGCCTTTGGCTTGCCAAAGCCGACCGCTCTGCTCTTCAAAATCTCCGGCGTCTTGAACATCTTCGGCACAAATATCGGCGCCTCATCCCCAACAACGTTGCAATGATAGACCGGCTCAAGCTTGCCCTCATATATGCGCTCAAGC
Organism: Oscillospiraceae bacterium; assembly: GCA_031262405.1. Classification (GTDB taxonomy): domain Bacteria; phylum Bacillota; class Clostridia; order Oscillospirales; family Oscillospiraceae; genus UBA2658. The sequence goes on from JAISHS010000028.1 coordinate 28,978, forward strand.
TCCTCCATAGAAAGACTCTGCCCGCCGAAAACCAAGGCATGCTTATCCGTCGTGCGCCCGAGTAGTTTACCCACCGCAGAACCGTCAGTGATTTCAAGAATAAAACTGCCGTAATTATAGGAAAACAGCTCGTCTAAGCTAACGCCGCCGTCAGCCTCAAAGCCGAGACCATTACCCAGACACATCTTAAATATGCCCTCCGCCGCGCCGCCATAGGTGGGAGTCCAGACCGAAATAGCCGCGCCCGAGCGGATAAGCTGAGTCACGGTCTCGAAGGTACTCAGCAGCGACGCCTCCTCCGGCAGACCGCTATCGTCGCACTCCGGCGAGAGCAGATAAACCCGGCTGCCCGCGCTCTTAAACTCCGGAGAGACGACGTCGGAGATTTTCCCGGTGGTAACAGCGAAGGAGATTAGCGTCGGCGGCACATCCAGAGCCTCGAAGCTGCCGCTCATAGAGTCCTTTCCGCCGATTGCCGCCACGCCGAGCCCCAGCTGAGCCCTAAACGCGCCGAGCAGCGCCGAGAGGGGCTTGCCCCAGCGGGCGGGATCCTTTAGGGGCTTTTCAAAATACTCTTGAAAGCTAAGATAGACGTCCTCGAAGCTAGCCCCGCTTGCCACCAGCTTCGCGCAGGACTCGACCACCGCGAGATAGGCCCCCGCATAGGGGTCACTTCTGCTGATATAGGGGTTATAGCCAAAGCTCATGAAGGAGCAGTCCTGCGTGTCGCCGTGCTCAAGGCTTATCTTGTGCACCATGGCTTGAATGGGCGTGAGCTGTCTCTTACCGCCGAAGGGCATGAGAACAGTTCCCGCGCCGATTGTGGAGTCAAAGCGCTCCGAGAGCCCCCGCTTGGAGCAGACGTTCAAGTCGCCGAGAAGATTTTTTATACCCTCCTCAAAGTCGGTTGGCACAGCGCGTGAAAAATCTTCAGCAGCAGTTGGGGCAATGCTTATGTGGCGAGGTGCGCCGTTGGTGTCCAGAAACTCGCGTGAGATGTCCGCGACCGTCTGACCGTTCCAGCGCATGACGAGCCGGGGCTCCTTCGTAACCGTCGCGACTACAGTCGCCTCCAGATTTTCCTGCGCGGCTATATCGAGAAATTGGTTAACATAATCGCTTTCAACAACGACGGCCATGCGCTCCTGACTCTCGCTTATGGCAAGCTCAGTGCCGTCTAGGCCGGCATATTTCTTGGGCACCGCGTCAAGGGTGATGTCAATGCCGTCGGCAATTTCGCCGATGGCGACGGCGACACCGCCCGCGCCGAAGTCGTTACAGCGTTTGATGAGCCTTAGCGCGTCCGACCTGCGAAACAGCCGCTGGAGCTTGCGCTCCTCGGGCGCGTTGCCCTTTTGAACCTCCGCGCCGCTGACGGTTAGGGAGCTGAGATTGTGCGCCTTAGAGGAACCCGTCGCCCCGCCGATGCCGTCGCGCCCGGTGCGCCCGCCGAGCAGAATGACCTTGTCCCCGTCGGCGGGCACTTCGCGGCGGACGTCTTCCCGCGCAACTGCGGCGATAACCGCGCCGACCTCAAGGTGCTTCGCGGCATAGCCGGGGTGATAGAGCTCGTCAACAATTCCGGTGGCAAGGCCGAGCTGATTGCCATAGGAGCTATAGCCCGCTGCAGCCGTGCGCGCAATTTTCTTCTGCGGAAGCTTCCCGGGAAGAGTCTCCTCCGCCGGGGTAAGCGGGTCGGCGCAGCCGGTGACGCGCATCGCCGCATATACATAGCCGCGCCCGGAGAGGGGATCGCGAACCGCCCCGCCTATGCAGGTCGCCGCGCCGCCGAAGGGCTCAATCTCCGTCGGGTGATTGTGGGTCTCGTTCTTGAAGAGCAGCAGCCAGGGCTGCTTGCCCTCAGGCGTGTCCAGCTCAATATTAACGGTGCAGGCGTTGATCTCCTCGCTCTCGTCAAGTTTACATAACTTTCCTTCCGCCTTGAGCCGCTTTGCCGCGATGGTAGCAATATCCATGAGCGTTATGGGCTTTGTCCGCCCGAGCGTTTTGCGTGTTGCTAGGTATTCGTCCCAGGCGGCTTGGTGGAGGGAATCGGCAAAGCTAACGCCGTCGATTATTGTATTAAATGTAGTGTGGCGGCAGTGATCCGACCAATAGGTATCGAGCACCTTGATTTCAGTAATCGTCGGGTCGCGCCCCTCGCGCTTGAAATAATCTTGGCAGAAGAGCAAATCGCCCAGATCCATCGCCAGAGCGCGATCGGCGAGAAAAGCGTTCAGCCCCGCCTCCGACAAGTCGCAAAAGCCGAGAAGGGTCTCGACCGGCGGCGGCGCGTCAAAGTCGGTGGAAAGGGTTTCGAAGGTTTCAAGCAGAGCCTGCCGGCTCTCCACGGGGTTGATGCAGAAGTTTTTGATTCTTGTCAGCTCTTCCTTTGAGAGCTTACCGCCTAAAACATAGACCTTCGCCGTGCGCACGACCGGCCTCTCCCCCTGCGAGAGCAGAGCAATGCACTGCGCCGCGCTGTCCGAACGCTGGTCAAACTGTCCGGGCAAAAACTCCACGGCAAAAATCTCGCTACCCTCCGGCGTTTCCAGCGTGAAGAAAACGTCGTCCAATTGCGGCTCAGAAAAAACCGTCCCGCAGCTCTTCTCGAAAAGCGCGTCGTCCAGCCCCTCGACGTCGTAGCGGTTAATTATCCGAACCGAGCTCAAAGTACCCACGCCCAGAAAGCTTCGCGCCTCATCTAAAAGCGCTTTCGCCTCCTGCGCATACGCCGGCTTTTTCTCAACGTAAACTCTGCGTACCATATCTTCTAAGCCTCCAGCGCCTTTTTTCCGATATCCTTGCGGTAGAACGCGTTTTCAAAGTGAATCTGCCCTACGGCGGCATAGGCCTTGTCAATCGCCTCGGGCAAGGTGTCCGCCACCGCCGTCACACCGAGCACTCGACCCCCATTTGTGAGCAGTTTGCCCTCCTCGAGCCGCACACCGGCAAAAGAGACTTCCACACCACTACCTAAACACCCTCTACACCCTATCTCAAACCCCTTTAAATAGCTCTGCGGATACCCCTGCGACGCCATGATAATGCAGCAAGAAGCGCGATTTGAGACCGAAAAGGGGATTTTATCGAGGGTCTGATTGCGGGTAGCAATAATTATGTCAACTAAATCAGCCTCTAAAAGCGGCAGCACTGCCTGCGCCTCGGGGTCTCCGAAGCGGCAGTTGTATTCAATCACCTTCGGACCCTCTTTGGTTAACATAAGACCGAAATAGAGACAGCCCTTAAAGGTTCGCCCCTCGGCATTCATGGCGTTAATCGTGGGAATAAATATAGTATCCATGCACAGCTTTGCAATCTCCGGCGTATAATAGGGGTTCGGCGCAATGACGCCCATGCCGCCCGTGTTCAGCCCCTCGTCGCCGTCGAGAGCGCGCTTGTGATCCATGCTCGAAGCCAGGGGGAGAATAGTCTTACCGTCGGTAAAGGCGAGGACTGTGACCTCAGGACCTTCGAGAAACTCCTCAATAACTATGGTATTACCGCTCTCTCCGAAGGCGCCGTCCTCCATCATAGATATTACAGCATTTTGGGCTTCTTCAAGCGTTTGCGCGATTATAACGCCCTTTCCGAGAGCCAGTCCGTCGGCTTTAATTACAATAGGCATTTTGGCAGTTTCAAGATAGCGTAAAGCCGCGTCCTTGTCGCTAAAAATCTCATATCCCGCCGTGGGAATGCCATATTTCTTCATGAGCGCCTTTGAGAAGGCCTTGCTGCCCTCAATAATGGCGGCCGCCTTATTCGGACCGAAACAGGGGATGCCCGCAGCCTCAAGCTCGTCCACCAGACCCATCACTAAGGGGTCGTCAGGCGCGACAAGAGCAAAGTCTACATAATTATTTTTTGCAAAGTCCGTGACGCCCTGTAAATCGGTGGCTGAAATGTCAACACAGGTTGCCTCAGAAGCCATTCCGCCGTTACCCGGAAGCGCACAAATTATGTCTACTTGTGGGCTCTCCCGCAGCTTCTTTACAAGCGCGTGTTCCCGTCCCCCGCCTCCGACAAGCAAAATGTTCATAGACCCTCCAAATAATAATTATGTCAACTAGAAATAACCCTATAACTTATACAAAACAATTTTTTATTACCATTCACAAAACAATATTATGTAAACAGCATACAGACGAGATTAGTGGTGAAACAGTCTCGCGCCGGTAAAAGCCATTGCAATTGACAGCTCATTGCACTTAGAAATTATGTCAACGTCTCTGACGCTGCCGCCCGGCTGCGCAATATAGCTTACTCCGCTTCTCGCCGCACGTATAATATTGTCGTCAAAGGGGAAGAAGGCGTCGCTTCCAAGGCTGACACCGCAATGCTTTGAGAGCTCCTCGCGCTTCTCGTCCGCTGAAAATTCCTGCGGCTTAGATTTGAAGAACTTCTGCCAAACGCCGTCCCTCAAAACGTCATCAGAGTCAGAACTTATGTAAACATCAATCGCATTGTCGCGCTCCGCCCGACCCAAGCAGTCCAAAAACGGCAGCTCCAAAACCCTCTCGCTCTGCCTCAAAAACCAGTTGTCCGCCTTCCCCCCGGCAAGCCTTGTGCAGTGGATTCGGCTCTGCTGTCCAGCCCCCACCCCGATGGCCTGTCCGTCGTAAGAATAGCACACGGAGTTGGACTGGGTGTATTTCAGGGTTATCAATGAAACTATAAGATCACGTACCGCAAAATCGGGAAAAGAGCTTAAATCAGTAACAATATTGGTCAATAGAGAAGAATCGATTTTTACGTTATTTCGGCCTTGCTCAAAAGAAACGCCGTAGATTTGCTTGATTTCGATCTCGTTTGGGTGGTAGTTTGGGTGTACTTTAAGTATGTTATAGGTACCTTTTTTCTTGCTTTGGAGTATGTTTAGGGCGTCCGCTGTGTAGCCCGGCGCGATTATGCCATCTGAAACCTCGGGTTTTATGACTTTTGCCGTGGTTTCGTCACATATATCAGACAGGGCGATCCAATCCCCGAAGCTGCTCATGCGATCCGCGCCGCGCGCTCTGGCATAGGCGCAGGCGAGGGGGGAGTCATCCAACCCTTCAATATTGTCAATAAATAGCGCTCTTTTTAAGTATTCCGGAAGCTTTAAGCCCACTGCGGCACCGGCTGGGGAGACGTGCTTGAAGCTCGCGGCGGCGGGAAGACCCGTTGCTGTACAAAGCTCCTGCACAAGCTGCCAGCTGTTGAGCGCGTCGAGCAGATTTATGTAACCCGGCCTGCCGTTGAGCACCTCAAAGGGCAGGTCAGATGAGTCCGCCATGAAGACTCTTGCGGGCTTTTGATTCGGGTTGCAGCCGTATTTAAGTTCGTATTCTTTCATTTATACTGCCTTTCTGGTCTAAAAGATGAATAAAAGATTCAGTTATTCTTTCTAGTGCACTTACTGAGGAGACACTAAAAAATACCGAAATTGGTTATTTTCCCCTAAATATTCACATTCATGATGCGGGTTGTTTTGGCGCCGCTGTCTAAAGAAATATAGCTCACATAGAGGGCAAGACGCGCCGAGCCGCTCGAGCAGTCCCAAAGGGTTTTAGTAAATAGGTCAATATCGCCGTCGATGACTATCGGAACGGGCTCGCCCTTGAAGCTGGGGAGGGGGGTGCCGTCGGTCTCGTAGGTGTGGATGAAGTGGCCGAGACCGGGTGTAGAGGAGTAGGAGAAGAAGCCACGGTCGCACTCGCCGTTTGCCCCGCGACGAAGAATGCTCAGCTTATAGGAAAAATCCTTGTCCGTAAAGTCAATGAGTCCACTGATGCGCGGGGTGTAGTGCGGGCTGTCCGGCTCAAATTCACGTGTAGTCAGCGCCTGCTCAAAGCTCTCGCCGTGCGATATGAAGTCATAGATCGTGTCGGTCTGGTCGCCGTTGGAGATGATGATTTTGTTGTCGAGCCTGCGCACAGGGGTGTAGATAATGAGGCTCGGATCGGAGACCTTGGAGGGGTCGAAGGCCTGGGTGCGGACGCCGTCCTCAGTCTCGACAAAGACGCGGTTGCGGCTGTTTTCGCTGCGCCCCATGATGAAATAGGCGAAGACCGCCGAGCTGCCGTCGGGCGATTTTCCGATAAGGATTCCCCGGCCGGGATAGGGGTTATTTTTTAACAGCTTGTCTATGTGACGGGGTTCGTTTTCCATTGACCGGCGCCTCCAAAAATGAATTATTTAATAGAATAAACTTGTAAAGCTCAGCGGGGTTTTCCGGTGTTTATAATGTCCTTTGCGGCAAGCTCCGCCGCCTTCGGGAGAATCTGCCACTCGGCCTGCTCCATGACGCGGCGTTGCAGGGTCTCGGGCGTGTCGCCGCGGAGGACTCGGACGGCCTTTTGCAGGATGATCTCGCCGCCGTCCGGAATTTCATTAACAAAATGCACGGTTGCACCGGTGACTTTGACGCCTTTCTCAAGCGCCGCCTCGTGGACACGCAGCCCGTAATAGTTCTTTCCGCAGAAGGACGGGATTAGCGAAGGGTGGATGTTTATGATACGGCGCGGCCATTTTTTGACAAAATCGCCGGAGAGTATGGACAAAAAGCCCGCCATGACTATAAAGTCAATGTCGTTTTCAAGGAGTGCGGCTTGGAGCTTGTCCTCAAATTCCTCCTGGGATGCGCAGTCCTTTTTTGAGATTAAAAGGGCGGGAATGTTGTTCTCCCGTGCGCGCACCAAGGCATAGGCGTTCGGAGTGCCGGAGATTACGAGCGCAATTACTGCGCTTCTTATCTTGTCCGCCTTTTGCGCGTCAATGAGTGCCTGAAGATTCGTCCCGCCGCCGGAGACTAAAACCGCCATTCTGGCTTTCAGCATATGATTACACCCTCTTCGCCGCGTCCGATGCGTCCCATAATATAGGCGGCTTCGCCGCTCTCGCGCAGGACACTCAGCGCCTTGTCAGCCTCCTCGGGGGCTACTACTACGCCCAGACCCACGCCCATGTTGAAGGTATTGAACATATCCCGCTCGGGGATACCTCCGAGCTTCGCGATGAGCTCGAAAACAGGGGGGATTATGAGGCTTTTTCGGTCAATTTCGGCGCACAGGCCGGAGGGCAGCGCGCGTGGTAAATTTTCAAAAAAGCCGCCGCCGGTTATGTGGGACACGCTCTTGACTGCAACGGCGTCCAAGAGTGCCAGCAGGGGGCGGACATAGATTTTCGTGGGGGTCAGGAGAGCTTCGCCCAGACTCGCGTCGCAAAGCTGCGCGACAGGAGCGGTGAGATCGGCATTTTCGACGTCGAAAACTCGGCGCACGAGAGAAAAGCCGTTGGAGTGAAGACCCGAGGAGGGCAGAGCGATTATGAGATCGCCCTCGCTCACGCGGGACTTATCCAGAATTTTGCTCTTATCCACAACGCCGACGGCAAAGCCCGCGAGGTCATATTCATCCTCGGCATAGAAGCCCGGCATTTCGGCGGTTTCGCCGCCGATGAGGGCACAGCCGGACTGCACGCAGCCCTCCGCGACTCCGGCGACGAGCTTTTCAATTTTCTCCGGTACGTTTTTTCCGCAGGCAATATAGTCCAGAAAGAACAGCGGACGCGCCCCGCAGCATATAATGTCGTTTACGCACATCGCGACGCAGTCTATACCGACGGTGTCGTGTTTGTCCGTGAGGAAGGCGAGCTTGAGCTTCGTGCCGACGCCGTCCGTTCCGCTGACGAGTACGGGATTCGGGGTTTTGGATAAGTCCAGCTCGTATAAGCCGCCGAAGCCGCCGATGTTGCTCTCGCCGAAGGGCAGGGTTCGCGCGACGTGGCGGCGCATAAGCTCAACAGCCCTGTAACCGGCGGTGATGTCCACGCCGGAGGCCTTATAGCTCTCAGAAAAGCTTGTCATTCACCGGCGCTCCTTTCGCTGAGCTTTCTTTCAAAGCGGGATTTCTGCGGCTTCGCGGGCGTTTTTGTGGGATAGTCTCCCGAGAAGCAGGCGCGGCAAAAGCCGTGGGTGGCGTGGTTATCGGTCAGCTTTGTGACGTTCTCTACGCTCAGATAGCCGAGCGAGTCCGCACCGAGCATCTTCGCGATCTCATCTACGCTGTTATGACAGGCGATGAGATTGTCGCGGCTGTCGATGTCCGTGCCGTAGTAGCAGGGATTTAAGAAGGGCGGCGCGGAGCTTCGCATATGGATTTCCGTCGCGCCCGCCTCGCGCAGAAGCCTCACGATTCTCTCGCTGGTTGTGCCGCGCACAATGGAGTCGTCAATCAAAACGACTCGTTTTCCGGAAACGACCTCGGCGACGGGGTTGAGCTTTATTCTAACCTTGTCAACGCGGGAGGCCTGCCCGGGGCTTATGAAGGTGCGGGCGATATAGCGATTTTTGATGAGCCCGACGCCATAGGGGATGCCGCTCTGGCGCGAATAGCCGATTGCGGCGTCTATTCCGGAGTCGGGCACGCCGACGACAACGTCCGCCTGAACGGGGTGCTCGAGTGCCAGAAACGCCCCTGCTCGAAGCCTCGCGGAGTGGACGCTGCAGCCCTCAATAACCGAGTCCGGACGGGCGAAGTAGATGTATTCAAAGACGCAGGTAGAGGGCTTTGCCTTCCCGCAGTGTTCACGCATGGAGCGCGGACCGTTTTTGTCGATTATCAGGATTTCGCCGGGCTCGAGATCGCGCTCGAGCCGCGCACCGACGCTGTTTAAGGCGCAGCTCTCGGAGGCCACGACATAGTCGCCCTCGGCTGTTTTGCCGTAGCAGAGCGGGCGAAAGCCGTGCTCGTCACGCACAGCGATAAGCTTCGTAGGGGACATGATGACTAAGGAATAGGCTCCGACGAGCCGATTCATAGCGCGGTTGACCGCCTCCTCAATCGAAGGCGCGCCAAGACGCTCCTTGGTGATTATATAGCTGATGACCTCGCTGTCCGTTGTGGTGTGGAAAATGCTGCCATTAAGCTCCAGCTCCTCGCGCAGCTCGGAGGAGTTGACGAGGTTTCCGTTGTGAGCCAGCGCCATGCAGCCCTTGATGTGGTTGATAACGAGAGGCTGGCTGTTCTGCCGACCGCTGTGGCCGGTCGTGCCGTAACGACAGTGGCCGACCGCCATGTTGCCCTCTCCAAGGCTTTGAAGTGAGGCGGGGGTAAAGACCTTTTCCACCAGACCGACGTCTTTGAAGAGGGTGAAAACACCGTCGTCATTTACCGCGATGCCGCAGCTCTCCTGCCCTCTGTGCTGGAGGGCGAAAAGCCCGTAATAGGCAGTTGTTGCAACGTCGCGTGTTTTCGGGGAAAACACGCCGAAGACTCCGCATTCCTCATGCAGGCTGCTCATATCGTGTCCCCCAAAAGGCGGCGCATTACTTCATTATAGGCATCCTCCACCCCGCCGAGATCGCGGCGGAAGCGGTCCTTGTCAAGCTTCTCGTGGGTGTTAACATCCCAGAAGCGGCAGGTGTCGGGGCTGATTTCGTCGGCAAGGACGATAGTGCCGTCGGATAGGCGGCCGAACTCGAGCTTGAAGTCCACAAGCTCGATGTCGTGCTCGAGCAGGAAGGTCTTAAGGATGTCGTTGACCTTGAAGGCATAGTTCTTGATGAGGGCGATTTCGTCAACACTTGCGAGGTTCAGCGCCAGAGCGTGATAGTCGTTCATCAGCGGATCGCCCAGCTCGTCGTTTTTATAGGAAAACTCTATGGTCGGGCTTTGGAAAACGAGACCCTCCGCCACGCCGAAGCGCTTGGAGAAGCTGCCGGCGGCGATATTGCGGACGATGACCTCCAGCGGGACGATGGTAACGCGCTTGACCAGAGTTTCGCGCTCGCCCAGCTCCTCGACAAGATGGGTGGGGACGCCTTCGGCTTCAAGCAGGCGCATCAGGCGATTGGTTAGCCGATTGTTGATTACGCCCTTACCGAGGATTGTGCCCTTCTTTTCGCCGTTGAAGGCGGTCGCGTCGTCCTTGTAGGAGACTATGCACAGTGTGTCGTCACTCGTTGCGAAGACCTTCTTTGCCTTGCCCTCATAGAGCTGCTTACCTTTTTCCATTTGAACCTCCGATTTTTTGGGAACCTCTGTTATTTGCCGAACTTTTCTTCAAGTTCGCGGTTTGCACTCAAGACCTTTTCCCGCGCGGTCGTTCGGGTCTCATCAAGCTTGTCCGCAAGGGAGCCGTCATATACCGCGAGGATTTCCGCAGCGAGCAGGGCTGCATTCTCCGCGCCGTCAATCGCAACGGTCGCGACGGGGATACCGGAGGGCATTTGAACCGTCGAGAGCAGGGCGTCCAAACCGTCCAGAGTCTTGGACGAGACGGGGATGCCGATAATCGGCAGGGTTGTGTTCGCGGCGAGCGCGCCCGCGAGATGGGCGGCCTTTCCGGCGGCGGCGATTATCACGCCGAAGCCATTATCCCGAGCGGTTTTGGAGAATGCGGCAGAAGCCTCCGGCGTTCTGTGCGCCGAGAAAACGTGCACCTCATAGGGCAGACCAAGTGAGTCGAGCTTGTCCAGCGCTTTTTGAACGACGGGCAGGTCGCTGGCGCTGCCCATTATGACCGCGACTTTTTTCATGATTACGCTCCTGTCACTAGTATACTTACATTTTATATTATTGTCGGAGGCAAATCAAGCAAAAGCTCAGCTTGACAAGGGTAAATTATATATAATCTTTACAAGAATTAAACAGATAAATTGTGAAAAGTGATTGGGATGAAAAATCTGTTGATTTAAGTTATTTAATAATGTATACTGTCCGAGTGGGTAACAGGGTGTTATTCACACTTATTTTGTCTTTAAAGGTATGGGTACAGATATGAAAACAGATGTGGTGATAGTCGGAGCGGGGCCGGCGGGCATTTTTACCGCGATTGAGATGATCCGGCGCGGAAGCAGCAAGAGGATTGTTATTGTCGAGAAGGGTGCGCCCATTGAAAAGCGCCGCTGTCCCAAGGAGAAGACTCGGGTTTGCGTCGGCTGCAAGCCCTATTGCCATATAACCACAGGCTTTTCGGGCGCGGGCGCTTTTTCGGACGGGAAGCTCTCGCTTTCCTATGAGGTGGGCGGCGATTTTCCGACGCTCATCGGTGAGGCGAAGGCGCAGGAGCTGATTGATTATACGGACGGAATTTACCTTGAGTTCGGTGCGGACGAGAAGATAGAGGGTATCGGAAACGCCGAGGAGGTCAAGGAGATTCGCCGCCGCGCAATCAGTGCGGGGCTCAAGCTCGTCGACTGTCCGATTCGGCATATGGGTACGGAGAAGGCGCAGGGGATATATCAGCGGATTGAGAAGTATCTTGAGGAGAACGGGGTCGAGCTGCTCTTTGGGTACCAGTGCGAGGATCTGATACTCGACGGGGGAAAATGTCTGGGGGTGGCGGTGCGCAGAGGGGAGCAGGCGTTTGAGATTCGCGCGGAGCGGACGGTTATCGCGACCGGGCGGCGCGGCGCGGATTGGCTGGAGAAGCTTTGCGCGGAGAATAACATCGCGCATCAGCCGGGGACGGTGGACATCGGCGTGCGGGTCGAGGTGCGCAGCGAGGTGATGGAGAAGGTCAACGAGGTGCTCTATGAGTCGAAGCTCATTGGATATCCGCCGCCGTTTAAGAACAAGGTGAGGACCTTTTGTCAGAATCCCGGCGGGTTCGTCAGTCAGGAGAACTATGACAACGAGCTGGCGGTCGTGAACGGGCATTCGTTTAAGGATAGGAAATCGGAGAACACGAATCTCGCGATTTTGTGTTCGCACAACTTCAGCTATCCCTTTAACCAGCCGATTGCCTATGCGCAGAAGATAGGGGAGCTGAGCAATATGCTGGGTGCGGGGCGAATTCTTGTCCAGCGGTTTGGGGATATTTTAGAAGGCAAGCGCACCTGGGAGAAGGAGCTGGCGCGAAGCAATGTTAAGCCGACGCTGCCGGACGCGGTTGCCGGGGATATTACGGCGGCGCTGCCATATCGCGCGATGCTCAACATCATCAACTTCATACAGGCTGTAGACCAGGTGGTGCCTGGGTTTGCGTCGCATGAGACGCTGCTGTATTCGCCGGAACTTAAGTTCTATTCCAACCGCGTGAAGATGGATGAGGAGCTGAATACCAATATCGCGGGACTGTACTGCCTGGGGGACTCGAGCGGGTGGACAAGGGGGCTGATGATGGCGAGCGTGATGGGAGTAAGGTTAGGTCAATTGATAATTGAGAATTGACAATTGACAATTATTGTGTCGCCGGAGGCGACTACATTTGAAAATAATGACGTTGGATAGGGCAAAAGAGCATATAACAAGGATATATATCTACGTTATGTTGGGGCTGTACCCCTTGTTTACGGGGTTTCGGGGGTACGGGGACATAACGGCGGCGAAGCTTGCGTTTTTTTTGGCGGTGACGCTGGTTTGGGCGGCGGGGCTGGTCTTGCTTTCAATACGGGACAAAGACTATTTTCCGGGAAAAGTTGGGGCAGTAGATATAATTCTGCTAATTTATGTACTATTTTGCTGCATTTCGGCGGCGCTCTCGCCATTTAGAGGCTCGGTTTTGCTCGGGGCGGGGCGCTTTGACGGGCTGGCGGGCACTGCGCTCGGGGTGCTCATTTTCTTCGGGGTGTCGCGGTACGCAAAACCGGAGCGCGGGTATGTTTACGCGCTGGCGGTGGGGGTTTTGGGGTGCTGTGTGGTGGCCGTGGGGCAGTTTATGGGGGGGAACCCGCTGAGGCTGTTTCCGGGGGATTTCACCTATTACGGTAAGGGGATACAGTATTCCGGGGAGTTTTTGGGCACAATTGGCAACGCAAACCTCTTTTCCGCGTATTTGGCACTGGCGCTTCCGGTGGTTTTAGGCGGGTGTCTAGTGGGTATTAGGGGGTGGCTGGTAGGGGACTGGGAGTCCGATTTAGGCGCGGGTTTTGAAGGAAAGAGGCGGTGGGACTGGATGTTTCTCTTGCCGGTGTTTTTGCTGGGGGCATATTGCCTTTTCCGCTGTACGGTTTCGGCGGGTAAGCTCGGGCTGCTCTGTGCGCTCGCGCTGGGTCCGCTATTTGTTTTGAAAACGAAAAAAGCCCGGCTGCTCTTCCTCGGCGCGCTGGGCGGCGCGGCGGCAATCGGACTAATACTAATATACAATTTTCCGCCGGGGGAGGGGACGCTCTTTGAGCTGTCGCGCGTTCTGCACGGGGAGTTCCATGACTCCTTCGGCTCCTCGCGGATTCGCATCTGGCGGGACTGTCTGGAGCTGGTTCGGCAAAGACCGCTCTTCGGCGGCGGGTCGGGGACGGCGACGCTGCGGCTGGACATTGACTTTTCACGCTTCGTCCCGGAGACGGGCAAGACGCTGACGGCGAGTGTCGACAACGCGCATAACGTATATCTCGGGATTCTGACCGACACGGGGGCGTTTGCTCTCTTGGCGTATCTCGCGGCGATTGGGTTTACGGTATGGGATGGGATGAAGCGCGGCGGCGCGGAAGGGCAAGACCCGCGCGGCGGCGCGGGGACGATTTTGATAATCGGGCTGATTGCGTACTGGGTACAGGATTTTTTTGGACTGGGACTGTTTATTGTAAGTCCGTTGATGTGGGTGATTTGGGGATTGAGCGAGAGCGGCGCTACCGCGCCGCAGTGAACAATGAACATTGAACTATGAACAGTGAACAGTTGAGGAGTCGCGCGGGGCGCGACGGATTTAAATAACGGGGGACGAGAGATGTTTTTTGATACACACGCGCATTATGATGATAAGGCTTATGATGCGGACAGGGACGAGGCGATTGCTCTGGCGCGGGACGCGGGGGCGGAGCTTATTGTAAACTGCGGGACGGACGAAAAGGCGAGTCTCGACAGCATTGCTCTCGCGGAGAAATATCCGTTTTTCTATGCCGCCGTGGGCTGGCACCCGGAGGAGGCGGGGAGCTTTACCGAGGAATCGGCGGAGCAAATTCGCGCTTGGGCGAAGCATCCCCGAGTCGTTGCGATTGGGGAGGTCGGGCTGGACTATCACTATGAGCCGGTGGACAAGCCGCTGCAAGCAGCGGTGTTCGTGCGGCATATGGAGCTGGCGCGGGAGCTGGATTTGCCCGTCATCATACACGACAGGGAGGCGCATGCGGACGTTTTGGAGATTGTCCGGCAGTTCCCGGAGGTGCGGGGGGTCTTTCACTCGTTTTCGGGCAGCCCGGAGATGGCGAAAATTGTGCTCGAGCTGGGCTGGTATCTGGGCTTCAACGGCGTCGTCACCTTCAAGAACGCCAAGCGCGCGCCGGAGGTCGTTGCAATGTGTCCGGCGGACAGGCTGCTCATGGAGACCGACTGCCCCTATCTCACGCCGGAGCCTAACCGCGGGAAGCGTAACAGCTCGGCGTATCTGACCTATGTTGCGGCGAAAATGGCGGCGATACGAGGGGTCAGTGCGGAGGAGGTTTACAGGATTACTGTGGAGAATGGGAAAAGACTTTTTTCTATTAGAGATTAATAATTTTATCGCATTATCGCGCGTTTTTTTCGCGCCACGGGCGCGGGGACGTTTTTCCGCGCCACGGGCGCGGGGACGAGGATAGCCGCTTCTGCGGAAGCGGCAGAGAAATCGCCGTTGCCACGGCGAGGCGTCCTGCGCGGACGGCGCCAAAGAGGCTTTTTCTTTTTGCGAAAAGAAAAAGCCTCTCTGGACTCTCCAAAAGAAAAGGAGAGGGTACGCAAAGGACGCTTACGCTTTGTGGAGTGTGCCGCTTCGCGGTCAGGGTCGTTCGCTTACGTTGTAACGCTCACTACTGCCTTGGGTACGAGGCTGGGACGAGGTTTGGACGGGAGTACGCTTTTATAATGTTATTATTTATTATTTTATATTTATTATTTTGAGAATTGACTTTGTCAATTCTCAACCGGGAGTACATAACAAGATGTTTAAAACCACCAGAGCCTTGGTTATACGCGAGACGAAATATAAGGAGATGGATAAGGTTCTGACCTTGCTGACCGACAGCGACGGGAAGCTCACCGTTTCGGCGCGGGCTGTGATGGGGAAAAACAGTAAGCTTGCCGCCGCCTGTCAGCTGTTAACCTTCTCCGAGCTCACGCTCTATGAGCGGCTGGGGCATTTATATGTCAAGGAGGCCGCGCCGATCGAGCAATTTCTGGGACTGCGCGAGGATATTTGCCTGCTTGCGCTGGGCACTTACTTTGCGGAGCTGCTTGAGGCGGTTTCGGATGAGGACAGCCCGAATCCCGAGATTTTAAGCCTCGGACTCAACAGCCTCTTCGCGCTGAGCAGCGGCCTGTATCCGCCTGAGCGCGTGAAGGCCGTGTTCGAGCTGCGGCTCATGTGTCTGGCGGGATTTGAGCCGATGCTCGATGAGTGCGCCCGGTGCTCAAAGGAGCCGGAGCGGCCGATTTTGGATCTCGTCGGCGGCTGCCTGCTCTGTTCTGACTGCCGGACGGGGGAGCAGATGCTTCCGCTGAGCCAAAGTGCGCTGGAGGCTCTGCGGCATATTGTATCGGCTCCCGGGAAGCGGATTTTTTCCTTTGAGCTGGGGGAAGGTGACTTGCGCTTATTGGGCGTGGCCTGTGAAAACTATGTGACGGCGCAGCTTGAGCGGCGCTTTTTGGGTCTTGACTACTGGAAGAAGGTATCGAAGAGATGACCGAACTATACGAAAAGTCAATAGGCGTGCTGGAGCTTCCGGCGGTGCTGGAGCTGCTCTCCGCCGAGGCCGTGAGCGAGGCTGCAAAGGACTTAGCACGCGAACTGCGCCCGGCGGCGAGCAGCTATGAGGTCGAGCGCGCCCTGCGCCTCACGACGGCGGCGAAGAGCCTGCTTAGCGTCAAGGGCAGCCCCTCCTTCTCCGGTGTTCGGGACGTCCGCGCGGCTCTCTCCCGCGCGGATCTGGGCGGCGCGCTGAATATGCGTGAGCTGCTGGAAATTGCCGAGCTTCTTCGCGCGGCGCGATCTGTAAAAGCGTATTCCGGAATGGAAACCAGCGGCGACAAGGGTCTGGACGGGCTGTTTTCGGCGTTATCTCCCAATAAATATCTTGAAGAGAGAATATTCGCGTCGATAATCTCCGAAGAGGAGATGGCGGATTCCGCGAGCTCTGAGCTTTCCGACATACGCCGCCACATTCGCGCGGCTCTCGCGCGGATTCGCGACGCGCTGCAAAAGGTAATTTCCTCTCCGTCTTATGCCAAGGCCTTGCAGGAGCCGATAATTACAACGCGCTCCGGGCGTTATGTGGTGCCGGTGAAGGCCGAGCACAAGGGCGAGGTGCCGGGGCTGGTGCACGACGTGTCGTCCAGCGGGGCGACGCTGTTCATAGAGCCGCTGGCGGTGGTCAAGGGCAACAACGAGGTGCGCGAGCTTAGAGCTCAAGAGAAGCAGGAGATAGAGCGCATCCTCGCGGAGCTATCCGCTGAGTGCGCCGCCTCCGGCGACGATATCGGACGAAATTTTCTTCTGCTCGTCGAGCTGGACGGTATTTTTGCCCGAGCGAGACTGTCGGAGACCTTGGGCTGCACTCAGGCGGAGCTCTCCGAGCGGGAAATCGTCCTCAAGCGCGCGCGTCACCCCCTGCTGCCGCGTCAGACCGCGGTGCCGCTCGAGCTAGAGCTGGGGGGAGATTTTGACACCCTCGTCATCACGGGGCCTAACACAGGCGGTAAGACGGTAGCGCTCAAGACCATCGGGCTGCTCTGCGTTATGACCTATTGCGGGCTGCACATTCCGGTGATGGAGGGCAGCCGCCTGCCGCTCTTCGATGCCGTTTTGGCGGATATCGGCGACGAGCAGAGCATTGAACAGTCGCTTTCCACCTTCTCCTCGCATATGACGAACATCTCGCGTATACTCTCCGGCTGCGGCGAAAAATCGCTGCTGCTCTTCGACGAGCTGGGCGCGGGCACCGACCCCGTGGAGGGCGCGGCTCTGGCAACGGCGATAATCGAATATGCCAGAGGAAAGGGCGCGACCATCGCCGCGACGACGCACTATGCGGAGCTTAAAATCTACGCCACGACCCAGGACGGGGTGATGAACGCCTCCTGTGAGTTTGACGTTGAGTCCCTGCGCCCGACCTTTCGGCTGCTGATTGGGGTGCCGGGAAAGTCCAACGCCTTCGCGATCAGCTCCCGCCTTGGTCTGCCGGAGGAACTGATAAGCGACGCGCGAAGCCGCGTCGATGCGGGCAGTGCGGGCTTTGAGGCGACGCTCGAGACGCTGGAAGCCGAGCGGCAACGCCTTGAAAAACAGCGCGAGGAGACCGAGCGGCTCCTAAATGAGGCGCGGGAGAACGAAAAAAAGAGCGCAAGAGCACTGCGCGAAGCCTCGGTCAGGCTAGAAAAGGCAGACGAGCGCGCGAGGCGGGACGCGGAGAGAATCGTTATACGGGCGCGGGAGACAGCGGAGAGCGTGTTTGCCGAGCTTAGCGAGATGCGGCGGCGGCAGGAAAAAAGCGCGGACTATGAGCGCGAAAACCTAGCGCGCACGGAGCTTTTGAGGCAGCTTAACACGGCGGAGGAAGCCCTTGCGCCTTCCGATATTGCGCCGCCGGAGGCCAAAAACAAGTCGGCGCAGACCCGCCCGGCGAGGGTGGGGGATGGGGTCTGGCATAGGGCTCTGGGTATCCGTGCGAGTGTGTTGGAAGCCTTAGAAGACGGAACGCTTTCGCTTCAGGCGGGCGCGATGAAGCTGCGCGCGCGTCAGGATGAGGTGCAGCTGCTGGACACGCCCGCAAAGGAGCGCCCCGGCGCCTCCGGCGCGGGGAGCGCGCTTCGCGAGGCGATGAGCAGCGAGCTTGACCTGCGCGGCATGAGCTCTGATGAGGCTCTGCTCGAGCTGGAACGCTATATAGACGGCGCGGCGCGCGCAGCTCTTGAGCGCGTTACGATAATCCACGGAAAGGGCACGGGTGTGCTTCGCACCGCCGTCAGGAAGGCTCTCAAGTCGGATAAGGCGGTAAAAGCCTTTCGCCCGGGACTCTATGGCGAGGGCGAGGACGGCGTTACAATTGCAGAATTAAAATGAAATTTGCCCTTCAATTTGTCAATTAAATCTATATAGACGAACGGGAGATTTTAAATCTGTGCAAAAAAACAAATTGTGCAAAATAGGTTGACTAGCGCATATAATTTTGGTAATATAGTATACAGGAAGTGTTGGTCACTAAGGCCGTTTTTACACAAGGAGAGAACGCGAATGTTTGATAAAGAAGTAACGATAAGCAATAAAATTGGCTTGCACGCAAGACCCGCGACGTTTTTCATTCAGAAGGCTAACGAGTTTAAAAGCACCATATGGATCGAGTGTGAAAATCGGAGGGTGAATGCCAAGAGCCTTCTCGGAGTGCTTTCCCTCGGCATTATCGGAGGCATGACGATTAGGATTATTGCGGACGGTAGCGACGAGCAGCAGGCTGTTGAAACTCTCGCAAATCTCGTCATCACTGAGTTTTCCGAGTGAACATCGACGGTTCTAACACGGGGCGTGCCATAAGCACGCCCCGTTGCCTATTGTGCACTTATGTCATTGAGGTATAACACTTGCAGATTGACGAATTGAGGGAAAAAGCAAACCGCCTTCCGCTCCTGCCGGGGGTTTATCTGATGCTGGACGAGCGGGGAGAGGTCATATATGTCGGCAAGGCAAAGGCACTCAAGAACCGAGTGTCCGGCTATTTTCGCGGCGAGCACGAGCCGAAAACCGCCGTTATGGTCTCGAAGGTAAGTGACTTTGACGTAATAATCGCGGCTTCTGAGTTTGAGGCTCTGGTTCTGGAGAACTCGCTTATTAAACGCCACCAGCCGAGGTATAATATACTTTTGCGGGACGACAAGGCCTATCCCTTCGTGAGACTTGACGCGAAGAGCCCCTGCCCGCGCTTTGGAATAACAAACCGCGTCGCCTCTGACGGGGCGAAATACTTCGGTCCCTACGGCGGAAGATCGGCGACGAAGGAGCTGATCGACACCGTGAGTAAGGCCGTCGGCCTGCCCAGCTGCTCCAGAAAATTCCCGCGCGACTTCGGAAAGGGCAAGGCCTGTCTCAATTACCATATGGGCGCCTGTCCCGGCTGGTGCACCGGCTTCGGCGACGAGGCGGTCTACCGTGAGCGTGTGCACTCGGCAGAGATGATTTTCGGCGGAAAATGCGCCGCCCTCAAGGCGCAGCTCGAGGCCGCGATGGAAAAGGACGCCGAGGCGCTACGTTTTGAGGCGGCGGCGGAAAAGCGCGACAGGCTCCGCGCGCTCGAAACCCTGGACAACCGCCAGACGGTTCTCGGCGGGGGAGCGGACAACGTGGACGCCGTGGGCTTCTTCCGCGGGGTAAAGAGCTGCTTTTCCGTCCTGCACTATGTAGGGGGAAATCTCGTATCAAAGGACTGCGAGCTCACGCCGGAGCCGCTCGAGGACGACGGCGAGGCCGTCTCCGCCTTTGTGCGGCAATTCTATTCGATAAAGGGTCTGTGGCCGAAAACGGTTCTCCTGCCCGTTGCGCCGGAGGATTCAGAGAGTCTGGCGAGGTTTATGTCGCAGGCGGCGGGGCACACGGTTTCGGTGTTGACCCCGCAGCGCGGCGAGAAGGCCGAGCTCATTAAGCGGGCGAACTTAAATGCCAGAGAAGAGTCCGAGCGCTATACGAGTGCGGAGGCAAAGCGGCTGAAAACGCTCGAGTGGCTCAAGGACACGCTGGGCATAAGCGAGCTTCCGCGGCGGATAGAGGCCTTTGACATCTCAAACACCGGCTCCTTCGGCATGGTGGCGTCCATGACGGCGTTTCTGGATGGCAAGCCCTATAAAAAGGGCTACAGGCGCTTTCGCATCAAGCAGCTGGAGCATCAGGACGATTACGGCAGTATGCGTCAGGCTCTTGAGCGGCGCTTCAAGCATCTGCTGGACGGCGACGAGCGCTTCGGCGAAAAACCCGATCTGGTCCTGCTGGACGGCGGCGCGGCTCACGCCCAGTCGGCGCGGCGGGTTTTGGACGAGCTGGAGCTTGACATTCCGGCGGTGGGCATGGTAAAGGACGACCGCCACCGCACGCGCGAGCTGATTTTTCCGGACGGCAGACTGGTCGGGATTTCCGGAAATCCGGCGGCCTTCGCCCTCATCGGGACGATTCAGGAGGAGACCCATCGCTTCGCTATCGAATATCACCGCGCCCTGCGGAAGGAAACCATAGTCTCAAAGCTCGACGCCATACCCGGAGTAGGGCAGACGCGCCGAAACGCGCTGCTAAACCGCTTCAAGTCGCTCAAAGCCGTATCAAAGGCGAGTCTCGAGGAGCTGAGCGAGGTCGTTCCCAAGAGCACGGCGCAGGCAATTTTTGAATATTTCAGAAAAGACGATTAATTTGACTGATTCGACGAGAAATCCGACGGAGTTGGCAGGGGAATCGCCGGAAAAGATAAGGAAATAAGCGGGAATATCCATGTAGGAGAAAGATATGAGAGTTATTACGGGAACGGCACG
The DNA here is from genome assembly GCA_031262405.1 of Oscillospiraceae bacterium. Taxonomy (GTDB): domain Bacteria; phylum Bacillota; class Clostridia; order Oscillospirales; family Oscillospiraceae; genus UBA2658. Next base: position 49,377 of record JAISHS010000028.1, read on the forward strand.
GGGACGTAAGCTGCGCCAGCCGGAGGGCAGAGCCATACGCCCCACGACGGAGATAGTCAAGGAGGCGCTGTTTAATATCATCCAGTTCGATGTGGAGGGCAGGCGCGTGCTAGACCTCTTCGCCGGAACAGGACAGCTTGGAATTGAGGCGCTCAGCCGAGGCGCTAAAAGCGCCGTCTTCGTGGACGAGAGCGCATCGGCCTTAAAGCTCGTGCGCGACAATCTCGCGCTCTGTGGCCTAGAGGGGGATGTTGTGCGCTCCGACGCCGAGAGCTTCGTTTCCCGCGGGGGAAAGTTTGACCTCATCTTCCTTGACCCGCCCTATGACGGCGAGCTGCTGGACAGAATACTGCTTAAAATTATTAGATTTGACATATTGTCGGATGGTGGTATAATAATCTGTGAGGCCTCGCGCGACAAGTGCCTTGCGCCGCCGGACGAGCCTTATTTTCTCGGTAAGGAATACCGCTACGGCAAGACCAAGCTCGTTGTTTTCGGCAGGCACGCCACAAATTAACGCTATCATTATTGGAGCAAGCATATGACGACCGCGATTTATCCCGGAACCTTTGACCCGCCAACCTTGGGTCATCTGGACATAATCTCAAGAATCTCCCGAATTTTCGATAAAGTCGTCGTGGGCGTCGTGATGAACGTGGGCAAAAATCCGATGCTCGACGCTGAAGAGCGTGTGCGGCTTTTGGGCGAGTGTGTCGCGCCCTTTCCGAATGTCGAGGTCTCCTCATCCGACGAGTTGCTTGCCGATTTCGCCGCGCGCTATGAAAACCCCGTAGTTGTGAAGGGTCTGCGCAACCAAATAGACTATGAATATGAGACGACTATGGCGGTTTTCAACCGTCGGCTCTCGCCGGAACTGGAGACCTTTTTTATCACAGCCGACCGCGAATTTACTTACCTCAGCTCAACAGCCGTCCGCCAACTGGCGGCCTACGGCGCGGATTTGTCAGAGCTTGTGCCGGAGCCGGTCGCCAAGGCAATCTATAAGAAATAGAGTCAAGCTATACTTAAAAATTATTTTCGAGATTTTAATATAAATTTGGTTTGGAGGTAGACAGGCATGAACGAATATGAAGATCTGGACGTTCAGGAGAATTTAGAAGCTACGGAGCTGCTAGAGCTGCTCTACAACGCGGTTCTGGACGCCAAACGCTCGCCCTTGGGCAAGGACAAGTGCATGATTTCACGTGAGGAGACTCTGAGCTTGCTCGACGATGTTCGGGCGCAGCTGCCTGTTGAGCTTTCAGAGGCTAGGCGGCTGCTTCTGGCGAAGGATGAATTCATTGCCGCGGCCAAGCGCGAGGCGGATAGCATCCGCAAGAACGCTCAGGAAGAGGCAAGACAGCTTGTTGAGGAACAGGCGGTTACTCAGGCGGCTCGCACACGGGCAGCGGAGATTGTCACCGCCGCCGAAAACAAGGCTCGCGACGTCAGCCGCGCCGCGATCAAATATGTCGACGACGCCTTGAGGCGGACTGAGGAGGCGATAAACGCCGCGCTCTCAGAGGTCAGGGGTTCGCGCGCGAGCTGGCGCTCGGCGGCCGGTTCCGCGGTTTCCCAGCCGCAGCCCCAACCCCCGGAGTTCCAGAGAATTCTCGACGACGAAGACTGAGCAATAGGAGGATATACCTATGAAGGACTCAAGTATTATTCAGAAGCTAAAGGACGGTAACGCAGCATTTCTATCCGGTGAAAAACCTGTTGGGAATATCTCGCCCGATCTGCGCAAGGCCCTGTCAGAGAACGGTCAATCGCCCTATGCGGTGATAATTACCTGCTCGGATTCGCGCGTTGTTCCCGAATACATTTTTTCAGCGTCGCCGGGCGATCTGTTTATTATTAGGACGGCAGGCTGTGTTGTAGATGACTTTGAACGCGGCACGGTTGAATATGGGGTAAGGCACTTAGGCTCAAAGCTCGTGTGCGTTATGGGTCACACGAAGTGCGGAGCTGTTGGGGCGGCAATGCACAGCCACGGCGAAGAACCCGAAGCTCTGACCATTCTTGTGGGCGAAGTCAAAAGCGCAATCGGCGACGAGCAGGACAGCTACACCGCAATAAAGCTCGATACTCAAAACAGCATTAAGCGCCTTAAAGAGAGCACTTATCTCAAGGAACAGGCGGCGTCCGGCGATATTGAAATAATCGGCGCGATGTATGACATTGACACCGGAGCAGTTGAGTTTTTTGAATAGGGTTTTTATAAGAGCATACTCACGCCCAAACCTCGTCCCGGCTTCGTATCTACGGTACTAGCGACCGTTACGAATCCGGGACGAATTTTTTTAATGTGTCGCCTTCGGCGACTCATTATATCTGTCCTCTGTCTTCTCGCTTCTGTCCTCTGGTATCAGATGTTTGCAAATTTGCGGAAAATCTGCGCTACCTCTGAGCGCTTGGCGCTGCCCTTGGGGACAAAGGTGCCGTTGCCCATGCCGTTGATTATCCCGGCGCGACCCAGAGCGTAAATCGCGCTTACCGAGTCTGAGTCCATTTGCCACTCGTCTGAAAATGCGGAGATTTCAATATTATCGGGCAAGGACTTGTTATAGACCCGCATATAACTATACAGCAGCAGACACATATCCTCGCGCGTGATAAGCTCCTGCGGCCGGAAGGAACCGGCGGCCGTGCCCTCGGTGATGCCGCTTAAGTATGCCCACTGGGCATAGACGCTGTAATACTGGTCGAGCGGGAGGTCGGAGAAGTTGCCGTTGTATGCGCGCATGAGATCGTTTCGTATGTAGCCCGTAACGCTGCCGAACTTGATGTTATACCAGTCGCCGCTCTTCCCGAGCACCTGTACTACGCTGAGGCGGTTTTTCACCGAGCCGACAATCTCAGAGCTTGTCGAGGGCGAGGAGCGAATATTCACGTCCGTCGCCGTGACGAGACCGATGGCGCTGCCCTTAAACTCTTCGGAAATACCGGCGGCGCGTCCCAAAACGGTTATGAACATCGCGCGGTTCATCGCCGTCTGCGGCGAGAAGGTGGTAGAGCTCGTGCCGTTAAACAGCCCGCTGGCATAGACATAGCTCACGGATTCATAGTACCAGGCGTCGGAGGCAACGTCCGTGAAGGGAAGCGTGCCGCTGCTCTTAAACGACGCGGAAATTGTGTGGTTGGAATTTATGTTGGAGAAGGTATAGCTCGTTACCGCGCCTACGCTGGAGCCGTCGACAAGGACGTCTGCGACCTTGAAACCGGCGGCGGGGGTGATGATATAGGTCTCAGACCCGGTCTGGACGACAAGAGCCGTACCGGTGGGGGAAATGCTGCCTCCGGCGCCGCTCGAGGCAGTGATGGAATACACGCGCCCGAGCTTATAGTCGACGGAAGAGACTGCGCTGGTCTTGTAACCGGGGGCCTCGGCGATAGCCTTAATCGTCATGTCGCCCTTCATCGTAAGGGGCGAGCTATAAAGCGTTCCGCCGATAGTGGGCGCGGCGCCGTTAGTCGTATAATAGATCTTCGCGCCGCTCGCAGAGCTGATAGCAATTTTAGAGTCGGCCGCGACGTAGTTTCCGGAGTATAGACCATAGTCGACGGAAAAGCTCGGCGCCGCGAGCTGCGGAACCTTGATTGTATAGCGCAAAACCGCGCTGTCGGCGTATTTACCGGTGTAGGCAATCGCCTGCAGGCGCGTCTCGTCATAGACGGTTATGGGTCCTGAATAGCGCGTAGAGCCGGTTGTCGGCTCCGAGCCATTCAGCGTATAATAGATGACGGCGTTGGGATCGTCGGCACTCAGAGAAACAGTTTTTCCGCCGATAATGCCCGTGACGGCGGCCTTGGGTGCGCGGTCAAAGGTGCGGGGCTCGCCGTCCAACGGTACGGCGGCGCTGGGGTTATACTGGACGCTGTCGCGGTTCGGGTTGCGGTAAATCTCATAGCCGCCGTCAAAGTAATAGGTCTGGAAGCTGGCAAGTGATCTGCTCTCGCCCGCGCCGTAACTCGTGAGCTTCGTGATGACCGGGGTCTGCTCCATTACGGTCAGACCGATGATGTTCCCCTCCGCGTCATACTTAAGGTCCGAAATCATTGCTACGTGGCTGACTGTCTTGTCCAGAGCGTCGCCCACCTGCAAGCTGTAGAGGCTCTGGTCGCCGACTCTCTCCGCGACGAACGGAAGCGAATAGGTGGTGCTGCGGTTTATGCCCCAAGCATAGGATACATAGCCGCTGCAATCCGTAGAAAAGCTCGGAGCAATCGCGGTATATTCGGAATAGGTGGTGTAAAAGCGGCTGGTGTTGTCCAAAATAGCCTTGGAATAATCCTCCAGCGTCAGGCCGAAGCCGGCTCTGAGCTCCTTCGCGCCCGTTTGGGTGTTTATCGTACCGCCGACATAGCCGTTGGTGTTGACCGGCTGGCCATAGGGCAGACCCGTATAGGTGACGCCGGCTTGAAATACGCCGCGGCTTCGCCACTGTGTGCGGTTTTCGAGCGGCGTCCACTCAATTTCGTGGAGCTGACGCGCGCGCAGAACCATATTGAGCTGCCCCTGCGAAACCGTAGGAATAACGCTCTGCTCGTCCTCTCCGTCGGAAGAGGAGCTTGTCCCCGCGACGAGCCGACTTTCAAGGTCGAAGCCGGAATCTAACAGCAGCGCCTCAAAATCGAGCATAAGCTCGTTGTTGTCGTTATACTCGCTGATTGCGTTCTGATCGTCGGGGCTGAGCACCTCGGCAATGGAGGAGGTACCGTGGATATTAAACGGCTCCAGCTGTGCCTCGGAGAAGCCGTCGAAGAGCCCCGATAAGGGAGCTTGATAGTTTTTGTTGCCGATCTGAATCGCAAGATAGCCGCTGTCCGTGTAGCAGCTTTGAACATTCTCCAATATTGCGGTTTTTCCCGCCCAGAGGGTGTAGTTTAGCGGCTGTCCCGTCAGATATAGATTGCCAAATTCCGTCGGAATCAGCCCCATAACCTTAGCCGGAGCGTCGATACCGGTCGCCACGCCGAAGGCCTTCGCCTCAAACACCCAACCGTCGGAGATATAGAGAAGACTCTCGCCCTTAACATAGAGCTGCTTAATCGGCTGCGCCGCCGTCAGAACAAGCTCGCGGGAGCCGCCGTCAGCGGGAATGCGGCAGATATAGCGCCCGACGGTGTAATAGAGATAGCCGCCCGAGAGATTGAGGTTCACGCCGTCGTCGGCGGAAAGCGCCTCGACAGCATCACCGCGCTGGACGAAAATTCCGTCTTGATTGAAGTAGAAATCCTCGCCGTCCGAGAGCATAACCCCGCCGTTTAATATATTGAGGTCTGAGTTCCCATAGTCCTCGCCGGGCGCGGCTGAGGCAACCGCAGGCAGGGCAAGGGCCGCGGCAAGCAGGAGAATTAATAGTAATATGTATCTGCGAGAAGCGTTCATCGCGAACCTCCTAATGCTGAACATCACAGTTTATGTCTTTTTATGGTGATCGGTATATTTTAGTTCGTATTAGGCAGGGCTTGTTTACTAATATATGTCAATGTCTGTCATAATCATGGTCATGTTTACATAATCTGTTGAATTGTAGCATATTTGCGAGCGCATTTCAAGAGATTTTTTATAAAAAATTGTTACAATTTGTATTTCTTTCGTAATAAGCAGGTAATATATACCAAAAACTGACAAAATTTTATAAAAATTACAGAATTAACAAATTATTCTTCACAAGCTCAAAATTTGTGGTAATATTAAAATTGGTGTGGAATGGTGTATTGCCGTGGCGCACTGAGAGCGGGGTACGTTAAATTTCCTATTACGGGGGAGACGTCATAGATGGCATGGGAATTTCCGTATAAAAACAAAAAGACGCCATCGGCGCCTCCGCAGCGTAAAATCCCCGAGCTGATAACGACTCCCGAGCTGGGACTCAGCTCCGCTCAGGTCAAGGTGCGCATGGAAAACGGCTACGCCAACGTCCCCGTGGAGCCGCCTTCAAAAACGGTGCGGCAGATCGTAGCATCAAACGTCCTTACGTATTTTAACCTCGTATTTTTCATTCTGGCGGGGTGCATTATAGCCGTCGGCAGCTGGAGGGATCTGACATTCATGCCGGTGGTTTTCGCCAATATGCTCATAGGCATCTTTCAGGAGCTGAAGGCAAAAAGAACCCTCGACAAGCTAAATATTATAAGCGTGCCCAAGAGCATCGTTGTGAGAAACGGCGCGCGAAAAACCGTCAATGTGAATGAAACCGTGCGCGACGATGTGGTTATTTTCACAACGGGAAACCAGATTTTTGCCGACGCCGTCGTGGTCTCCGGTCAGTGTCAAGTCAACGAGGCGCTCATGACGGGCGAGGCCGACGAGATTAAAAAAACCGTCGGCGACGAGCTGATGAGCGGCAGCTTCGTTGTCTCCGGCACGGTTCGCGCCCGCCTGACGCGGGTGGGTCACAATTCTTATGTAAACCGCTTGACGCTCGAGTCAAAGATGGCGAAAAACCGCAAGCAGTCCGAGATGATGGACTCGCTGTCAAAACTAGTAAAATGGATCGGCATTGCGCTGATCCCGATTGGCGCGCTAATGGCGGTAAAGGAAATCGTCTGGCTAGACAGGAGCATGACGGAGGGCGTTGTCTCGACCGTCGGTGCGCTGGTGGGCATGATTCCAGAGGGTTTATACCTCCTCACGAGTCTTGCGCTGGCGGCCGCCGTTATTAGACTTGCACAGCGAAAAACCCTTGTGCACGACATGAACTGTATCGAGACCCTCGCGCGTATTGACACGCTCTGCGTAGACAAAACCGGCACCATAACCGAGAACAAAATGATTGTCGAGGACGTTCATCTGCTCCGCGAGGACAGATATATCAAGGACGATATCCGCATGATTATGAGTGATTATGTCTACTCCATGCAGGACGACAACGACACTATGGCGGCGCTGAGGAAATATTTTAACGGCAAGCAAAACCAGAGGGCTGTTGAAACTCTGCCCTTCACCTCTGTCAAGAAATACGGCGGGGTCTCCTTCCACGAGGACGAGACCTATCTGCTGGGCGCGCCGGACATTATCCTCGGCGAGAGCTACGGCGCTTATAAGGAAAAGGTGGATTTCTATTCCGCAAAGGGCTGCCGTGTGCTGCTGCTGGCGCTCTATGACGGAGCCCTGACGGACGAAGCTTTGACGGCGGAGATAATGCCGCTGGCACTCGTTCTGCTTGCCAATAAAATCCGTAAAAACGCGAAAGAGACCTTCGGCTTCTTCGAGAATCAGGGCGTGAAGATAAAAGTCATCTCCGGCGACAACGCGCTCACGGTCTCCGAGGTTGCAAAACGCGCCGGAATTGCAAACGCCGAGAGATATATTGATGCGCGCATGCTGACGGATGAGGGCGCCCTGCGCCATGCCGCCCGCGAGTTTACGGTGTTCGGCAGGGTGACCCCCGATCAGAAGCGAAAGCTCATTCGCGCGATGAAGGACGAGGGCGCGACGGTCGGCATGACCGGCGACGGCGTGAACGACGTTCTCGCGCTCAAGGAGGCGGACATCAGCGTTGCTATGGCGTCCGGAAGCGAGGTGGCGTGTCAGGTCTCGAACATCGTCCTGCTCAACTCAAACTTTGGCTCAATGCCCTCTGTGGTTATGGAGGGGCGGCGGGTAATCAATAACATCCAGCGCAGCGCCTCACTGTTTTTGGTCAAGAACATCTTCTCGATAGTGATGGCGATAATCTCGCTCATTTTCACCCTGCCGTATCCGCTCACGCCGTCGCAGCTGACTCTGGTCAGCTCGCTGACGATTGGTTTGCCGGGCTTTGTTCTGGCGATGGAGCCGAACCACGCGCTGGTGCGCGGAAAGTTCCTCCCGAACGTGCTGGGCAAGGCGCTGCCGGGCGGCACCGCGAACGTGATACTGGTTGTGGGGGTAATGCTGTTCTACAGGGCGTTTTCCCTACCGGACGAGATGATGAGCACGATTTGTGCGCTCATAATGGCGTCCGTGGGTGTAATCGTCCTGCACGGCCTGTGCAAGCCCTATACTTCGCTGAGAAAAGCCCTCATGCTAACGGTCGTTGCGGCGCTGCTGCTGTGCGTAATCTTCCTGAGAAACTTTTTCACCCTCGCCACCCTTGACTACGGCTCAATTCTTGTGCTCTTGGTGTTCGTCCTCTTGGCGTATCCGCTCATGGGCGTTCTCATGAGCTTGGGCAACAGATTCGGCTGGAGGTACAGAAAGAGGTTTTGGAAGTAGCAGATATGAGATAGTAGAGTCGATTTGAGGTGATACATTAACGGGGACTGCTCGGGTGAGCAGCCCCCGTTAATGTATAAGGTTTTACATTTATCGTCCTAATCATGTAAGTATAATTTATTCAAGTGTAATACTTAAAAAAAAAAAACATAAAACTATAAAACAGAAAGTCCAAATGAGAACAGATATTATAAAGCATTTTTGTAAAAATATTTTAAAGTGTATGTAAAAAATTCTGGGGAGTTTTGGTAAATAGAGGTTGACTTTTTGCAAAAAGGAGTGTTACAATGTACAAAAAAGTAGGACGAATAGCATTTAATATTTACAAAAAAAGGAGGTACTCCGTGATTACAGCTGTAGATGTTGCAAATACGATCGTACTAAAGGCTCAGAACGAAGGGGCGAGCCTTAGTCACACGAAATTGCAAAAGCTCACCTATATGGTTTATGCCTGTTATTTTGCTAAAACCGGAGTTCAATTGTTTTCTGACCGTTTTGAGAAATTGGAAAAAGGACCGGTAAGCCCTAGTGTGTATGTAGCTTTTTATAACCGCTTAGGAGAGAAACATATTAGAAGGCCAGCTTCTCAAGGTGAAGGTGGCATAAGAGTTTTGGAATCAAAAGGCATTTTGGGCGAGTGTCTTGATCTTGTGTGGAATAGGTTTGGCGGTAAGAGTACTGATGAGCTTGTGAATAAAACTCATGAGACAGGATCTGCTTGGAAAAAGTGTGAGTTTGATGGCAACCTTCTAAATGATGAAGATATAAAGTCTGATGGGGAGAGGTGGTTTTTAGATGACTGCCAGAAATGACGAAACCAGTTCCAATCCAGCAGAAACCGTAAAAATAGAAGATGAGAGCTCGGAAGAATTAAGTCGGAAAAAGGTTAATGAAGATATTTCAATTAAACCATATGAAGAGGAAAAAGATCGGAAATTGACTTCGTTAGCGAGTGCAGTACTTGGATGTTGCGTTGTATTTTTTATGATAGTGTATTTTGTGGATTTGAAATTTGGTCCTGGGTCAGACATTGGTGGAGACATAATCGAAATTTTGAAATGGGTTACCTCCATTATCATGGGCTTCTTATTTGGAAGTTACGCTAGTCATAAAGTGGATCATAATAAGCAAGACTGATTTCGCTATAAGTCTATTACATAACTTAAGGCGCGCCCTTTACCACTCAAGCGAGAACGGTAAAGGGCGCGCCGTTGCGCGGTCTCACAACGTGTCGCACTAAGTGCGACTCACCAGCAGCTCGTGCCGCAGCTCCCATAGCCGCCTAGACAAGTCCACATAGTAGTTGTGCGGGTGCTCGAAGCGCGTGACCTCGTCCCAGAGCGTTCCCAACTGGTCGAGACAATACTTACGAATATCCGAAACCGCAGGCAGCTTGTAAACAAGCTGTCCGTTTTTGAAAATCGGAACCAGCAGCTCCCGCGCCGAAAAATCCGTCACGAGCTTGGTCTTCCAGGTGTCGATGGGGTCGAAAAGCTCAAGCGTTTGAGTATCGTCGAGCACCTCGTCGTGAATCGTCAGCAGATCGGCAATCGCCTTGCCGCTCTTGCGGTCGAAGAGACGGTAAACGCGCTTGAAATGCGGCGTGGGTATCTTTACCGTGTTCTCGCTGACCTTAATCCTCGGGATAATCTCGCCCGTGTCGCTCTCATCGGCGACGAGCTTATAGACCCCGTCAAAGACCGGCGAGCTTTTCGAGGTTATGAGCCTCTCGCCGACGCAAAAGGCGTCGAGTTGAGCCCCCTGCATGAGCAGATCGCGGATCAGATACTCGTCCAGCGAGTTTGAGGCGACAATTTTGCAGCTGCGCAGCCCCGCCGCGTCGAGCATTTTCCGCGCCATCTTCGAGAGATAGGCGATATCCCCGGAGTCCAGCCGAATAGAAAACTCAGTAATCCCGCGCGGTAAAAGTACCTCTTTAAACACTGCAATCGCGTTCGGAACGCCGCTTCCGAGGGTGTTATAGGTGTCTACAAGCAGGGTTGCGTTCTCGGGATAGAGCTCGCAATAGGCCTTGAAGGCCTCATATTCTGAGGGGAACAGCTGCACCCAGGAGTGTGCCATTGCACCGGTTGTAGGTACGCCGTAGAGGTGGTTGGTGAGGGTGCAGGTGGTGCCGGAGCAGCCGCCAATGTAGGCCGCTCTCGCGCCGAGAACGGCGGCGTCAGAGCCTTGAGCGCGGCGCGCGCCGAATTCAAACACCGGCCTGCCCTGAGCGGCTCTGTAAATCCGATTTGCCTTAGTCGCGATAAGCGACTGGTGGTTGATGGTCAGCAGCGCAAAGGTCTCAATCAGCTGCGCCTCAATCGCTCTCGCGCGGACAGTCAGCAGCGGCTCTCCGGGGAATACCGGCGTGCCCTCCGGCACGGCATAGATATCCCCGGTGAAGCGAAAATCGCGCAGATACGCCAGAAAGTCCTCGTCAAAAAGCCCCAGACCGTGCAGATACCGGAGGTCGTCTGCGTCAAAGCGAAGAGCCTCGATAAACTCGACCAGCTGCTCCAGCCCCGCCGCAACGGCAAAGCCGCCGCCGTCCGGCAGGGTGCGGAAATAGAGGTCGAAATATGTGTATTTCTCATATAGACCGGTCTTGAAATAGCCGCCTGCCATCGTCAGCTCATAAAAATCACACAGCAGACTTAAGTGTTCTTGCTTCAAAAAAGTTACCTCAAATCAGTTTTAATATTAATGCAATTATACCCTCTATTTTAATCCAAAGCAACACAAAATGCTAGTATTCTCCACAGCCTGTTGATAGACTCTACAAGGAATTTCCGTTTTTGGCTGTATATTTGGATTGGAGAGGTGCTTTGTGAATAAGAAAAAGTGGTTTTTACTGCCGATTTTCATTGTAGTAATAGAGGGTCTGGGCTATCTCAGCGCCGTCCTCAGCGGAGACGTCGGCAAAAAATATGCCGCACTGGAGCTGCCGCCGCTCGCCCCGCCGGGAAAAGTCTTCGGAATCGTCTGGCCGATTCTATATCTCCTGCTGGCAATTTCCCTCTATCTTGTCGTCACGAGCCGCCGTGCGGAGCGCCGCCTCGCCGTGCGACCCTTCATAGCCGCTATGGCGCTCAATTTCATCTGGTCGCCGCTGTTCTTCGGACTCGGTCTCTTTTGGGCGGCGGCTCTAGTGATAATCCTGATGGACTTTGTGACGGCGATGACCCTTCGCGCCTTCGCCCGCGTGAAGGCCGCGAGCGCGTGGCTGCTCGCGCCGTATCTGCTCTGGCTGCTCTTCGCGACGTATCTCAATATCAGCATAGCAATGCTAAACTAATCAACACAAAAGGCCGGAGCAAAACACTCATTTGCTCCGGCTTTTTGATTTAAAAAAACAAGGCTTGACATATATGCTTCGTATGAATTATAGTTAATAACAATCTACTTATAGTTAAAGAGAAAAATATTATAGTTAATATGAACGAATAATTATTCAAATTATAGTTAACAATAAGCGCGGAGGTGATAATATGTCACTATCGAGGGTGCAGCGAGAAGAGATTAAGAAAAGTTTGCTCGAAGACTTAGGAGATTCTGACGGTTCTCTGGATGTGTCGGCGTTTGCCAAGAGCCGCGGCGTTTCGGGACAGACAATTTACAGATATTTGAGAGAGCTTGAAGCGAAGGGTCAAATAGTCCAAAAAAAAATCGGCAACAAAAGTCTATATCTACTCAAAGACCATGTTGAGTTCTTTAACCTCAAGCTGGCGGGACTGGACGAGGAGGTCGTTTGGAAAAGCAGTATCCGTCCGCTGCTTGAAAAGCTGCCCGACAACGCATTTAAGATTTGCAACTATGTCTTTACGGAAATGCTCAATAACGCGATTGAACACTCGGCAGGCTCGCAGATTCAAATACTTGTCTCAGATAACGGCTTTCGCGTTCAAATTGTTGTGGCGGACGACGGCGTGGGTATTTTCACAAAAATTTCGGAGGCTATGGGCTTGACGGAAAAGAGCTTTGCTATTTTGGAGCTGGCTAAGGGCAAGTTTACAACGGACCCCTCGAGTCACACAGGCGAGGGAGTTTTCTTCAGCTCAAAGGCGGCGGATTCTTTCAGCATATCTGCCGACGGACTTTTGTTTTTCCCTCTAAATAACGACCCGGACGCCGACTCGGGCGTATCTGATTTTACAAGGCGTATCTTCATGTCGGGCACGACGGTGCTGTTTGAGGTCAAGTATAATAATGAAAATACTTTAAGGGAGCTGTTCGACAAATATACAAACTCGCCGGAGGACTATGGCTTTACAAAAACGGTTGTACCTGTTAGGCTTCTTGAATTCGGCGACGATAACGCCATGTTCGTTTCGCGCTCCCAGGCAAAGAGACTGCTTGTGCGCTTCGAGCGCTTTGAGCTGATTGAGCTGGACTTCACCGACGTCGAGGAAATAGGTCAGGGCTTTGCCGATGAAATATTTCGGGTTTTTCCGAGCAACCATCCAAACTCAAAGATAGTTGCTATAAACGCAGCCCCGCAGGTGTCTCAAATGATCGCGCACGTCACCGCATTTCTGTGAAAAGGAATGTATTTTCTTTTGCTTAAGCGAAAAAATTCTATATTCGGCTCAAAAAATTTTGCTTGTGTTTTGGCATAATGACGCTTATACTAGTATGTAATTGTGCAACATGCAACACTAAACGCATTGTTTAAGGAGCCGAAAGCTTTATGGACAAAAACCCTGTTTTGCTCTCAAGCCTATCCATGGACAGCGATATTCCGCTGTATTCGCAGCTAGTAAACATTGTCCGCCGCAACATAGCCGCCGGAACCCTTGCCCCGGGAGAGCTTCTGCCCTCGGAGGCGGAGCTTTGCCGCGCCTTTGACGTAAGCCGCAGCACCGTTCGTCAGGCAATCGGCTCTCTTGAGGCCGAGGGACTTGTGGTGCGTAAGCAGGGCAGGGGAACCTTTGTAGCCGAACCGAAGATGCGCCGCAAAACAGAAAATGTCTATTCCTTTACCTCCGAGATAAGCTCCATGGGGCTTACGCCCTCCTCCACGCTTATCGAGTTTGAGGTGCTGCTTCCGACGCCGGACATCACAAAGGTGCTGGAGCTCTCGTCTGCTGACTCCGGCATTTATAAATTCACAAGAATCCGAAATGTCAACGGCGAACCGCTTATTCTCGAGACCTCCTTCTACCCCCAGCACATCTATCCAAAGCTCACGCGGGAGCTGCTGCGCGACCACAGCTTTTACAGCCTGCTCTATGAGGTCGGAATCGCCCCGGCCTGCGCGGTGGACTCCTATTCAGCCGTCGTTTTGGCGCGCGAAGAGGCCGAAATTTTAGGCTGCAAGCAGGGTAGCTGCGCCTTCTCTGTCCAGCGCCGCACGAGAACCGAAACCGGCATGATCTATGAATATACCCAGAGTCTTATACGCGCCGACCGCATAACCCTAGACGTCTTTCTCCACAAGGACGGCGTCAGCTTCTCAAGAAGCGTGGACAAGTAGATTTAGCCCTGCCGGAGCACTGTCGTCAACATACCGGCAAATCTCCCAATAAATCTTATTATTTTCAGCATTTTTTTACATCGGAACAGTTTACACCCGCCCGGACTTGTAGTATACTAGCGTTTGGCATAAGCAAAGGAAGCTCGGGATAAATCCAAGCGATTTATTCAAGGCTTCACAAAGCGTTTATAAAATTTAGGAGGATATATTTTCAAATGGCAAAAATCAAAGTAGCGATTAACGGCTTCGGCAGAATCGGCAGACTGGCGTTCCGCGCCGGAGTGGACAATGAAGACATCGAATTTGTGGGACTCAACGACATGCTCGCGCCGGACTATATGGCGTATATGCTCAAGTATGACAGCGTGCACGGCCGCTTTAAGGGCGAAGTATCATCCGCCGACGGCGCGCTCATCGTAAACGGCAAGTCAATTCCGGTCTACAGCGAAAAGGACCCCTCAAAGCTGCCTTGGGCTGCTCTTGACGTAGACTATGTAATCGAGTCCACCGGAATCTTCACGACTCTCGAGAAGGCTCAGGCTCACCTTGACGCCGGCGCCAAGCACGTTGTGATCTCCGCCCCCAGCAAGGATGCTCCCATGTTCGTCGTGGGCGTCAATGAGAAAACATATACCAAGGGCACCAAGATTGTCTCCAACGCCTCCTGCACAACAAACTGCCTGGCGCCGGTTGCCAAGGTTGTCAACGACAAGTTCGGCATTGCCAGCGGCCTCATGACGACGGTTCACGCCACAACCGCGACCCAGAGAACGGTCGACGGTCCCTCCGCCAAGGATTGGCGCGGCGGCAGAGCGGCCTCCACTAACATCATCCCCTCCTCCACAGGCGCTGCCAAAGCCGTCGGCAAGGTCATTCCGGAGCTGAACGGTCTTCTCACGGGCATGAGCTTCCGCGTTCCCCCGGTAGACGTCTCCGTCGTTGACCTCACCGTCAACCTCAAGACCCCGACCACCTATGAAGAGATCTGCAAGGCTCTCAAGGAGGCCTCCGAGGGCGAGCTGAAGGGCGTTCTGGGCTACACAGACGAGAAGGTCGTCTCCTCCGACTTCATCGGCGATCCCCGCACCTCTATCTTCGACGCCGACGCCGGAATCATGCTCAACCCGACCTTTGTCAAGCTCGTCGCTTGGTATGACAACGAGTGGGGCTATTCCAACAAGATCATCGACCTCATCTTCCACATCGACAGCGTAGAAAAAGCATAAAGCACTTGTCGGAAATATTTAATAGCGGAGAGCTTCGGCTCTCCGTTTTCTATTGTATAAATTTAGCTGAAACTGTGAATACTAATACCATTCCGGGGGAATATACCCCCGATTGCGAAAGGATTAGTATTCATGAAAAAGAATAAGCAAAATAAAAACGGCAACACAGTAAAGAGCTCGCAGAATTCGCGCTCGTCCTCAGACTATCTGGATTTGCTCGGCTCCTCCGCCTCGGCAAGCGAATTCACCGGAATTGTTCCTTCGATTAACTCGAGTGACGAAGGCTCCTTGGACGCCTTCGGAGTGCCCCTTGCCGGCTCTGTCTCGGATGACACTAAGAGCAGCTCTCGGGCGAAGCGCCCGAAAATGTGAGGCGCGGCATGAACAGAGACGGAATATACAGCGAGCTGCCGCCGGATATGGGCATTGCTCTTTTGCGCAACAACGAGGCGCTCAATAACTTCGTAATGCTCCCGGACACTCAAAAGCGCGCATTCATGCAGCGCGCGGGAAATGTCTCCACCCCGCAGGAGCTGACGGCAATCGTGGACGAGATTGCCATTGGACAAATGTGACAGGGCAGATAAGAGATAAGAGATAAGAGATAAGAGATAATAGATAGATTGAGTCGCCTTCGGCGACACATAATAGCCGCTTCTTCGGGAGCGGCTATTACTATTTTGTAATCTACTACTTTCAAACAAACTCGTTGCGCTGTACGCTCGGGTGTAGTATAATTCATGATACTAGTTTCAGCTTGATTTGGAGGTTATTATTTTGACTAATCTGAGAAAAGTATCGGCGTGGCTTTTGACGCTCGTCATACTGACATCGTGTCTTTCCGGCTGTGCGGTGAAACCGGCGCCGGCGCCTACACCGGTGGCGCTTCCGGCGGCTGAATCGGGCTCGTCTGATCCGTCAACAGGAGAAGTCTCGGTGGAGGAGGTCCTCTCCCGCCTTACAATTGAGCAGAAGGCACAGCAGATGGTGCAGGCGGCTGCCTATTCCGTGCAGGGGAGCTCCGGTATGCGGGAAGCAAACTATGGCTCTCTGCTCTCCGGCGGCGGAAGCCGAAACTCGGTTGACGGCTGGAAATCTTCAATTCTCGACTTTCAGCAGGGTGCGCTTGACTCAGATAGCGGCATTGCGTTTGTCTATGGAAACGACTCCGTCCACGGTGTAAACACCGTCGAGGGCGCGGTAATTTTTCCCCACAATATCGGCATAGGCGCGGCAAACGACCCGGAGCTCACCTACAAAATGGGCGCGGCGGTTGCCGACGAGTCGAAAATCAGCGGAATGCTCTGGACCTTTTCACCCTGCGTTGCAGCCGCTCAGGACCCGCGCTGGGGAAGAACCTATGAGAGCTATTCCTCCGAGCTTGAGATAATTAAGCCGCTCAGTCAGGCCTTTGCCAAGGGACTCATCGATAACGGCGTTATAACCTGCGCCAAGCACTATATTGGCGACGGCAATGTGGCCTTCGGCACGGGCGAGGGGGGCTATCTCATCGACCGCGGCGACGCGGAGCTCTCCGAGGCGGAGCTTGACGAGCTGCTCTCGGTGTACAAGGAGCTCATCGACAGCGGCACACGCACGGTTATGATAACCCACGGAAGCGTTAACGGAGTTAAGACCCACGGCGACAAATATCTCATAATCGACCTTCTCAAGGGAGAGCTGGGCTTTACGGGCTTTGTGGTCTCCGACTGGGAGTCTATACATAACATCCCCGGCAATTCATTAGAGGAGCAGGTTGTTTTGGCGGTTAACGCCGGTATTGATATGCTCATGGAACCCGCGGCATATGAGGACTGCGTGAGGATTATCGTAGACGCCGTCGCCTCTGGCGCTATCACTCAGGAGCGTGTTGACGACGCCGTTGGAAGAATACTAACAGTTAAGAAGGAAGCGGGAATCTTTGCGGATCCCATGATGGAAAACCTCGAAACAAAGCAGACACAGGTAGGCTCGGACGAGTACAGGGACCTCGCGCGTCAGCTTGTGGAGAAGAGTCTGGTGCTGCTTAAAAATGACGGCGGGGTGCTTCCACTCAAGAGCGGCACAAAGCTTTATGTTTCGGGGCCCGCCGCCAATGACACGGGCGTGCAGTGCGGAGGGTGGACCCTCTCTTGGCTCGGGGAGAGAGACAACGGCGCAAACAGGCTTATTCCCGAGGCAAAGACTATTCTCGACGGGCTGAACCTTCTCGCGCAGGAATATTCCCTCACCATAATAACTGACCCCGCGAGGGCAAGCGAAGCTGACGTCAACATCCTCTGCCTCGGAGAGATTCCCTATGCGGAGTGGGAGGGCGACTCCGCCGATATCAGCATTACCGGAAGCAAGGCTCTCCCCGAAAACTTGGCGGCTATTGAGGAATCAAGGCAGCTCGGCAAACCGACGGTTGCGCTTTTGGTGGCGGGCAGACACGTCATCTATGAGGAGTATGAGTCCGATTGGGCTGCGGTAGTCATGTGCTATCTCCCCGGAAGCGAGGCGGACGGAGTTGCTAATGTACTCACCGGAAAAAGCGGCTTTACCGGCAAGCTGCCCATGCCCTACTACTCGAGCACAGACGACATTCTCACGCCCAACACCAAATTTGATGTGGGTTACGGACTGAGCTACTGATTTTGGAAGGGAGGTAGGCTTCAATGGACAGCTTAGGGGGCAAGACGGCGTCTAATATTTTGGTTGCCGGACATATTTGCCTTGACATTACTCCGCAATTTCACAGTGGCGAACAGGACATTTCGAGGCTTTTTGTGCCCGGCAAGCTTATTAATGTCGGCGCGGCGAGCATTCATCTAGGCGGTGCGGTGGGCAACACCGGGCTTGCGATGAATTTTCTCGGTGCGGATGTCAAGCTTGTGGGCAAAATTGCCTCCGACACCTTCGGCGGCCTTGTGCGCGGGATTCTCGATGCACACGGCTGCGGCGAAAATATGATTATAAGCGACTCCGGTCAGACGGCCTACACTATAGTCATTGCCGTGCCCGGAAACGACCGCTTTTTCCTGCACAATCCCAGCGAAAATGACTCTTTTGAAGCTCAAGACGTCTCCGACGAGCTGATGGCTAACGCGCGGCACCTTCATTTCGGCTATCCCACGCTGATGCGGAGAATGTTTGAGGACGACGGCGCGGAGCTCATAAAGCTCTTTCGGCGCGCTAAGAGCTTTGGGCTAACTACGTCTCTCGATATTACGGAGGTTGACCCAAACTCCGCCGCGGGAAGGGCAAATTGGCGCAAAATTCTCGAAAAGGTTCTGCCGCTGACCGACTTTTTCCTGCCGAGCATTGAAGAGATTTGCTATATTCTCGATTATGAACGCTATTGCCGCTGGGGGTCTCGCGCCGAAGGAAAAGACCCAATTTACAGCCTAAGCCGCGATATTAAACCGTTAGCACAGGAGCTTCTCGGGCTGGGAGCGGCTGTAGTCCTGCTCAAATGCGGGGCTCCGGGAATCTATTATGAGTCGGCGGACGGTGAGAGGGCAAGAGCACTGTGCGAGAGTGCGGGGCTGAATCCGGAGCAGTGGCAGGGGAGAGCGGGCTTTGCAGAGAGCTTTCACCAGAGCGTTGTCAAAAACGCAACGGGCGCGGGTGACACAGCGATAGCCGCCTTTTTGACGGCAATGACGCGGGGATATTCGCTCGAGCGCTGCGTGACACTCTCGGCGGCGACGGGAGCCTGCTGCGTGTCGGAATATGACGCCCTGTCGGGACTAAAGAGCTTTGACACGCTCGAGAGGCTCATATCGGATGGCTGGGAAAGAAATAATATTTGCATATTAGATTAAAGGAGACAGTAAAATGCTGCTTACACTAAAAGACATATTGGCGCCCGCAAATGAGAGGCGTTACGCCGTGGGAATGTTCAACTTCCTGAATCTGGAGATGCTTCGGGGCATTACTGCAGCCGCCGAGGAGGCGAGGGCTCCGATTATCTTAAGCCTGGCGCAGGTACATATTCCCGCCATTCCGTTTGACTGGGCGGCTGCGCTCATGCAAAAGGCGGCAAAGGACAGCAGCGTTCCTATTTGTCTGCACTTAGACCACGGGACGACGAAGGATGTAATTTTTAAAGCTATTCAAAGCGGCTTTACCTCCGTGATGTATGACGGCAGCGCGCTGCCGTATGAGGAGAATGTCGAGAATACTCTCGCGGTAGTTATAGAAGCGCACAAATTCGGCGTTTCGGTTGAAGCAGAGCTTGGCCATGTCGGCAGCGCTGCAGACGAGATCGACGGCGGAGACAAAAGTATGTATACAGACCCGAAGCAGGCTATAGATTTCGTTGAGAAAACGGGGGTAGACGCTCTGGCTGTCGCGATTGGCTCGGCTCATGGGCAGTATATTAAAACCCCAAAGCTCGATCTTGAGCGTCTGACGGAGATTAGGTGCGTCTGTCCGGTACCTCTGGTTTTACACGGGGGCAGCGGGCTGTCTGACGACGATTTTCACAACTGCATCAAGCTGGGTATCTCTAAAATCAATATCTGCACGGATATGTGCCTTGCCGCGGTAAAGGCAGCGCAGGGAGCAAAACCCTTGGAGGTCCTTATCCCCGACGCAGTAGAGGCGGTAAAGCAGGTTGTGCTTCAAAAGATAGAGCTGTTCGGAAGTAAGATATAGCTTGCCTCTGACAAAACCAAAGAGTCAGGCGCGCCCGGGTCGGGCGCGGGGGGGTCCGGTGCTTTTAATTAGTATGTGTTGCCCCGCCCCCCAAACAGTG
>JAISHS010000003.1 GCA_031262405.1 Oscillospiraceae bacterium
GGAAATACTCCGCACTCGTAATACCCGTATAAATCGAAGCCTCGCGCGCCGCGACCGGCATGTCGGAGGTGTTCGCGATGAGCACCGTGCGCTGCATGAGCGCCTCGCCGTTGCGCGGATCCTTCAGCTCCGGGAACTCCATGAGAACGTCCGTCATCTCGTTGCCGCGCTCACCGCAGCCGATATAGACCACCACGTCCACGTCCGACCACTTAGCCAGCTGGTGCTGAACAACGGTCTTGCCGCTGCCGAAAGGCCCCGGAACCGCCGCCGTGCCGCCCTTGGCAAGGGGAAACAGCGTGTCGATAACGCGCTGACCGCTGTTGAGCGGGCGGCTCGGAACATATTTCTTGTCATAGGGACGGTTCACGCGCACCGGCCACTTCTGCATAAGCGTCAGAGTGCGGTTTTCCCCTTTGTCGTCGGCTATGAGGCAAACCGTGTCCTCGACGGTATAGCTGCCCTCCTGAATGGAGACAACCGTGCCCTTGACGCCGTTGGGCACGAGAATTTTATGCGTCAGAGCCGGAGTCTCTTCAACCGTGCCGATAATGTCGCCGGGCTGAACGGCGTCGCCGGGCTTGACCGTCGGCACGAAGCTCCAGATCCTCTCACGATTGAGAGCCGGAATATCAATGCCGCGCGCAAGCGTCGCGCCGGTCTTCGCGCGGATTTCCGTCAGCGGCCTCTGAATGCCGTCATAGATATTGTTGAGAAGCCCCGGCCCCAGCTCCACGGAGAGCGGCTGCCCGGTGGTTTCCACCGGCGCGCCCGGCCCGAGGCCGCTCGTCTCCTCATAGACCTGAATGGAGGCCTGATCCCCGCTCATATTTAATATTTCGCCCAGCAGTCTGCCCTCGCCGACGCGAACGACGTCGGACACGTTGGCGTCCTGCATACCCTCCGCCACGACCAGAGGGCCTGACACCTTGATTACTTTACCGCTCATTGCCTACCTCCAATATAGCCGCGCTGCCCACGGCGCGCTCAACCGCCGAGCGGAGCGCTGTGCGCCCCAGCCCGAGTGAGCCGTCGCGCCCCGGGATTAAAATAATCGCGGGCACGGGGCTGTCTTTATACTTGTCTGTCTCGGGAGTCAGCACCCCGGCGTAACTCTCCTCGATATAAATAATCGCATATTCTTCCGGGTTCTCGGTAAGCTTCGCAAATACTTCCAAAGCCTGTTCGTTAGTCTCCGCCGGAAAAACCTCCAGCCCGAGTGCCTTAAACCCCATCACAGTCTCTCTGTGACCAATAACCGCTATCTTAAGCATTGGCGTCACCTAATTTCTTGCGTAGTTGCTCCCTCGAGACCCCCGAGAGCAGTCCCGTCAAGAAAACGCGCACATCCGCCAGCTCGCTTTCAAAATTAGCCAGATACTGCAGCGGAGCCTCTGCTCCATAGGTAACCCTGCCCAGACCGTCAAGCCAACGCCGCAGCGCGCCGTCGCGCTCCCGCTCAAATTCCGAAAGGCTCCCTCCCGCGGCGGACTTCGCGCCGAGCTCGGCGGCTTTCGCGAAAATCGTGTCGGAAAATAGCTTCTCAAGCTCCTCGGCAGTTAGAGCTTCGCGAAGAAACTCGCCGAAATCAACACTGCCGCCGGAAAAGAGTGCCTGCTTTAGAAAACCGGCGTCCCGCCCCATGCGAAGGGTGCGCACCGCCGCGCTCAAATTCGCGCTGTCCGTCAAGCGGCGAACATATTCCCTCACCAAAGGTGAGCTGATGCTCTGCGCTAAGCCCTCCAGCTCACTAAAATACGCCGCGTCCAGAACGAAATCCGCCAGCTGCGGATTCTCCGTGCGCCCCAAGGTGCTCTTCGCCTCTATGAGCGCGGCGGCAAAAATCTCCGGATAGGAGCCCAGAGCGTCGTTTTCAAAATCCTTTTGAAGTTTATCGGGCGCAAAGCGGCCTGCGCCGAGCAGCAGCCGCGCGCCGTCTGTGCTCGCGGCCTCGCTCTTAATGAGAGTCTTGGCGTTGTGATAGTCAAAGCGCAGGCGAAAAACCTGTATAAGCTCCGCCTCGGGAGAAAGGCCCTCAAGCTCCTCAAGCTTTTCGGCTCTATACTGCTCCAGAGCCTTGGAAATCTGCCCTGCGTCCATGCCGGACAGGTCGGGATAGCCCAGCTCCTGCAGCTGTCTGGCGGCCTCGTCAAAGCCGGGAGCCTCCAAAATCCGCGCTCTTACCGCGCCCGAAAAGCTCTTAGGCTCCCGCGCGCGTATGAGCGAGGTCAGATATAGATAGTCCAGCTCCTTAACCAATGGTGTTCCTCCAATTTACAACCAGCTTCGCGCAGTTTGCCCCGCAGGGCAAAACAAAAATGTCTCTTTCAGCTCCCCGCGCTATTCGCTGAATAGCAAATCTGATATCGGCGCGGCAAGCGCGTCACGGCTCTGGCTCACAAGCATCTCAACCGTGCAGTTGACGGAAATGTCCCCCTGCTTCACCATGAGACCGCCCTCAAAGGACCCGATCTCATCGCTTACGGTAAGCGCCGCGCGCGATCCGCGCTTCTTGAGAAGGTCGTTTGCAACCTTCACTATCGCCTTCGAGACGGCGGCCTTGTCGCGGGCGTTGAAGATTAGCTCCTCCTCACCCGTAACGACGGCGTCAAGGGCAAGCTTTGCCAGAAACGCGGAATACTCCGCCGGCGGCAGAGCGCAAATGCGCGCCTGCGCCTTTGCCAGCACGTCCGTAACGGCGTCCTGCTTCATGGCAAGCAGCCGCTTTTTAGAGTCCAGCTCAGCCGCGCTGCGCAGCCTGAGCGCACTTTGCTCAAGCTCCTTCTTGCCCTTTTCCATAAGACGCTCATATTCCGCCTTGGCGCGAGCGTCATAATCTGCCTTTATCGCGTCGCTCTTTTTTCGGGCCTCGGCGTCAATCGCCTCGGCGTCCGCCCGGGCGTCCGCGGCAATGCGGGAAATAATTTTGTCAAGCCCCGTCATCACGCTCACCTTATGTTGAGGAGCATGAGCATTGACGCAAGCAGCGCCAGAATGGCATAGAACTCAACCGTAACGCAGAGCATGATGCCCTTAGCCCAGTCGTCCGGCTTCTTGCCCAGCAGATGAATGGACGCCACGGCAACCTTGCCCTGATACATCGCAGAGACCATGCCGCCGATAGCGATAGGCAGGCAGGCTACGAAATACTGAATGCCCGTCGTTATGCTCATGCCCGCCGCGCCGCCGTCGCCGAACAGACCCATGCGGAAGATCGCGAAGAACCAAACGACCAGTCCATAAAGCCCCTGCGTACCCGGAATAACCTGCAAAATAAGCACCTTACCGAACTTAGAAGGGTCCTCGCTTAGGATGCCCGCGCCCGCCTCACCGGCGATGCCCGTGCCCCTGGCCGAGCCGATTCCGGCAAGCAGTGCCGCAAGACCGCTTCCCAGCAGAGCTATGGCAAGTCCGCCGAAAGAATTTAAGAAATACTCCATTACCTGTTTCCTCCTGATTTAAATTACATCATAATATTGTGTATCTATTTTCATAGGACGGAAGGGCTTCCCGCCGTCTTGATAGAACTTGCCGAAAAACTCCAGGCACTGCAGCCTCATGTCGTGTACATAGCAGCCCAGCAGGTTCAGCGCAAAGTTTAGCGCGTTTCCTATAAGTGCCACGAATACAAAGGCCGGAATACTGCCCGTAATCGAGCCTATGGTGTTGAACACCTGACTGATAACGCTGCCGGCCAGCATCAGTGCCATGAGCCTCGAATAGCTCATGAGATCGCCGAAATAGCCCGTGACCCCGTTATAAACCGCCAGCAGCGCGGACCCGAACTTGCCGAAGCCCTTCGCCTCGCGCCCCGCACCCACAAGGAGCACGATAACGCCAATGGCGAGCACCACGGGAATTCCCGCTACAGTTCCGACGCCCAGAGCCGCCATGCCGCCGCCTAGGAAAATCAGCCACCAAGAGCCCTCGTCCCAGATTCCGTCCATGAGGCGTCCCTGCCGCACCTTCTCGCGGAAGCTTATCGCCATGCCGGTCAGAATGTGCAGAAAGCCGATGGCAACCGCGCCGATAAGCACCGTAATCGTGTCGTTGATTGGGGTAAACAGCGGAGGATAAAACCACTCAAAGGTACTCTCGGGATTTATCATCTTTATCAGCTGCGGAATAAAATCGCCCATGAAGCTGCCCGTGAGCAAGCCGAAGAATATCGACGAAACCCCGCAGGGAATCATCAGCGAAAACATATAGCCCATCGTCGTGCGCGGGTGCCGCTTCTTCATCACAAGAAGCCCCGTCGCCAGCATAAGCAGCCCATAGGCGATGTCCCCGAGCATCATGCCGTAAAACAGGATGAAAAACGGCGCCATAGCCGGATTCGGGTCTACCGAGCCATAGGCGGGCAGACTGTACATCTCCGTAATCATGTTAAGCGGCTTCGTAAAAGCGTTGTTCTTGAGCTTAACCGGCGTTGCGGAATACTCCTCTTCCTTCGGCTCAAGAGCCTCCCAAGCGCAGTCATAGCGCGACAGCACCGCCTCCAGCTCGCCGAGGGACTCCTCCGGCGCCCAACCGTTAAAGGTAAAGGCTGTGCTCGTATAGAGCAAACGCTCTGCGTTCTCCGCGCTCCAGGAATTCGTCATCGCTATGTCATAGGCAATCTTCAGCGACTCGCGCTCGGGAGCCTTCGCAACAATCTCCTCCTCGAGCTTCGAGGCCTCGTCCTCCAGAGCCTCTATCCGCGCCTCGGCCGCCTCGATATTCTCCCGCGCCGTACCGCGCTCGCCCGCCAGAGACGACGGCGCAAAGCCATAACCGCGCAAAAGCTCCAAAACCTGCCCCAGCGCACTCTTGTGCGCAAGCAGCAACAAGTACCTCGCGTTCTTATCCGCCGAGATTTCAATAAGCTCGGCCTCGAGCGAGAGCTCATCCAGCTCGCCGCGCAGCCGCTCAGCTGTAATCGCGGCGGGAACTATCCCCAGCTGCACCGCACAGGTTTTTGTCTCCTGCGTTTCCAGCAAAACCTCCAGCTCGCGCCAAGGAGAGAGCGTCTCTAGCCGCGCCCGCAGCCTACTCTGCTCCGCGCCGCGCTCTCGTAGAGCCCGCTCAAGCTCGTCGAGCTCTCGAGCCAGCTCCAGCGCAGCTTCAAGCCCCTCACCGCTCAAAATCCGCTCGCTCGAAAGCGTATCCCGCGGCGTCAGCAGCCCCGACTTCACCGGCGCATAGCGGCCCAGCAGCGCAATCGCGCTCTCGAGACTCTTAAGCTTACCCCGACTCTCCGCCTGCCCCGCCGGACGACGCTGCAGCGACTCCAAAACCGCCTCGGCGTCCTCTCCGTCAGCTTCAAACTGCGAAATCTCGACGCAGCCGAGCTTTGTTAACTCCCGAAACAGCGCGTCGCGGTCGCTAGAGGGCGCAGCAAGACTCAGCCGCCTCATCTTGACAATGCTCATCGGCCTCTCACTACCTTTTCTATAACTAGGTTCTCGGCGCGCTCGATTCTGGCCTCCGCGCGCACGAGCAGCGCCGCCTTCTTATTTTCGGTGTTTGCAATCCTCGCCTCGGCGGCGCGAGCCTCCTCCCGCTCGGCGGTCTCGCGAAGCTGCGAAAGCTCACGCTTTGCGCGCTCTGAGGCGCCGCTTAGCGTCGCCAGCCCGCCTTCAGTCGCCTGAGAAACCCGCTTTTTCGCGGCTTCACGCGCCGCGCGGCGGGTGTTTTCGGCGGCTTCCTCCGCATCCGTTATGGCCTTTATTGCCTCAATTGACATCTTCTGACCATGCCTTTCCTTTGTAGATAATTAAAAACCTCGCGGCAACGTCGCACAAAGCCGCAGTTAAAAAGTCCAACCTGTAGTATACAACTTTTCATACTTTTTGTAAAGAAAATCATGCTAAAAAATTGACAAAAAAATTAATACTTGCCAGAAAGGAATTTGCACTATATAATAAGCCTCGCAGAGTTTCGCGCGATGCGTGAAATGACTTTGTCATTTCACTATAAATAATAACGGAGGATTTGCCAATGCCGGGCACGCCATACAGAAGAAGACTCGGAGACCGCAAGGAGGGGCGCCTGCTTCGCTCCTACCCCGCGTATAACAAGATGACGCCTTTTCTCATGAAAAAGCGCAGCGACGCCTCAAACTACTTTCAGGACGAGCTGGAGGTAACTCAGGTCGACCGCTGGCTGCGCCAAAAGCGCGCCGAGGGGTACAAGGGTCTGGGCACGCTGCACCTCTTCATCGCGGCATACATCCGCACGATTGCGTGTCGCCCTGCGCTCAACCGCTTCGTCTCCGGCCAGCGCGTTTTCGCGCGCCACGACGTAGACATATTGATGACTGTCAAGCACTCGCTTTCCGACGCCTCAGACGAGTCCTCGATCAAAGTAAGATTCAAGCAGACGGACACGATTTTCGACGTCTACCGCAAGATGAACGCCGAAATCGACTCTGTCAAGGCGCAGAACGGCGACAACGGCGCGGACAATTTCGCGAACAACGTAATGAAGCTGCCGCGCCTCATCATAAACTTCGTGGTCTGGGCGCTCAAGGTCATGGACTATTTCGGACTCATTCCCCAGTCTATTCTGGACTTTTCCCCCTTCCACGGCTCGATGATCATCACGGACATCGGCTCGATTGGCGCCCCGCCTATCTTCCACCACATCTATGACTTCGGCAACCTGCCGATTTTCCTCGCGCTGGGCATAAAGCAGCGGCGGCTGGAGATGGACGATGAGGGGAAAATCGTCGAGCGCAAATATGTCCGCTTCACCGCAACGACGGACGAGCGCATCTGCGACGGTTTTTATCTGGCAACCTCGCTCAAATACCTCAAGCACTATCTCAACAACCCCCAGCTCCTCGAAACCCCACCGGAGAAGGTGGAACAAGACATATTCTGACAATCTTTGATTGTCAGAATATAGCTTGTTCCAGATAATAGATAATAGATAAAAGATAATAGATAGATTGAGATAAGGCGTCGCGAAACCGCGACGCCTTATTATTTTTTATTAAATCCCGTCGCGCTTAAGCGCGACACCACCTATCTCATATCTATTATCTATTATCTAATATCTGCTTTTCCGGCACTTGCCTCTATGACCCGCGCCGCTAGCCCCTCCGCGTCGGCAGCCCTCAGCCGCGCCGTGATTGTCACGCTCTCGCCGAAGTCGGCGTTCAGAACCGCCGCGCCCGCCTCCTCAAGAAGCAGTCTCGCGCGCTCATAGAAGCTATAGCCGCAGCTTATGACAAGCTCGCTCATGCGCTCGATCTTCTCAAGCCCCGCCGCCGTGAGCGCCATTTTCGCGGTCTTGGAATATGCCCGCACAAGTCCGCCCGAGCCGAGCAGCGTACCGCCGAAATAGCGCGTGACCACGCAGAGCACGTCTACCGCGCCGGAGCCGGTCAGCACCGTCAAAATCGGCATACCCGCCGTCCCGCCCGGCTCCCCGTCGTCGCTGCAGCGGGTGATGTTATTCTCCCGAATAATATAAGCAGAGCAGTGATGCGTCGCATCCGGATAAGCCCGCCTCACCTCGCGCAGGCGCGCTGCTGCTTCGTCCGCGCTCTCCACGCGCCAAACCCGCCCTATGAAGCGGGACTTTTTTTCTGTTATCTCCGCCTGCCCGAAACCCGCGGGCACAAACCAAGAATCACTCATCGCCGTCATCCGCCATAAAACTGCGCACCAGTCCCCAGAGCCTCTCGCCGATGACGACCCGCGCCTTAATGCCGGCGTCCGTATAGTCGGAGCTCACCAGAGCCCCCTCGCGGCGGAGCGTCTCCAAAACGGCGGTCTGCGCATAGGGGATGAGCAGCGTCAGCCGCTTTTTCCCGCTCTCCAAAAGCTCGGCGAGCTTTTCCGCGAGCTCCCCCAGACCCTCGCCGGTTTTCGCGGAGATGCAGACGCTCCCGCTCTCGCGCGGCAGCTCGCCGAAATACCGGTCGCACTTGTTAAACACGCGCAGGCAGGGCGTCGTCGCCAACTTCAGCGACGTTACAAGCTCGTCTACAACCTGAGCCTGCTCTGTCCAGTCGGGGTTCGACACGTCAATGACGTGCAGCAGCACGTCTGCAAAGGTCAGCTCCTCGAGCGTCGCGCGAAAGGCGCTTATGAGGTGGTGGGGCAGCTTGCGGATGAAGCCCACGGTGTCGGAGACCAAAACGTCCCGCGCGCCCTCGAGACAGAGCTTGCGCGTGGTGGTGTCCAGCGTATCGAAGAGCCTGTCCTGCGCTGAAATCTCCGCGCCCGTCAGCCGATTTAAAAGCGTAGATTTCCCCGCGTTCGTGTAGCCGACAAGGCAGACGACGGGCACGGCGTTGCGCTCGCGCTTTTGCCTCTGCGTCGCGCGGATGCGCCGTACCTCCTCCAGCTCGTCCCTCAGCTTGCTTATACGGCGGCGGATGTGACGGCGGTCGCTCTCGAGCTGCGTCTCGCCCGGGCCGCGAGTGCCGATGGGCGCGCCCGTTCCCGTCTGACTCACGAGATGGCTCCACATACCCGTCAGCCGCGGCAGCAGATATTCATATTGCGCCAGCTCCACCTGAAGCTGACCCTCGCGGGTGTGCGCGCGCTGAGCGAAGATGTCGAGAATGAGCCCGCTGCGGTCGAGCACCTTTACCCCCAACTCCTCCGAGAGCACCCGATGCTGCGAGGGGGAGAGCTCGTTGTCAAAGACAGCCAGAGCGCACTCGTTTACCTCCAGCAGCTGCTTTACCTCCTGCACCTTGCCCTCGCCGATGAAGCTGCGCGGCTCCGGACTTTGCCTGTTCTGCAAAACCGTTGCAACGGCCTGACCGCCCGCCGTCTCGACAAGCTCAGATAGCTCCGCCAAGCTCGCCTCGTCGCTGCGCTCGCGCTCCGGCAAGCTCTTCGCGGCAAGCCCAATCAGCACCGCCCGCTCCCTTGGATTTTCGATGTGTGATTCCATAAATTCAAAAGCTTCCCAAATAATCTTGTGTGTACTGTGCAGTATTGTGTGTATTGTGCATTGTACCATTTTTCCCTTGCGTGGTCAATGAGTCTTTGACATCCCCCGCCGCCACGACCACCCCCCACCGTCATTGCGGGCTTGACCCGCAATCCCCCACGGCTTCCGCCTGCGTCCTCTGTCTTGCGCGACTATTAATTAAAGAACCGCTCTGCTACGGGAGCGGTTCTTTATCTTTATAGCATTATAACCTACTCTTACTTAGTTAGCACTGGGTTTACGAAACTCCACATGAGGTTCGCGCCCTAATCCGCGAGCTACCTTCGTGATGAATCCCCAAGACGGATTGTAGTTCCCACTCTCCAAGCGGCTGATATTGCTCCGGGGAATGCCAATACGCTCAGCTAAAGCCTCCTGAGAAAGCCCTTCCTCGTTTCTCGCAGCGATAAGCGCAGCGACCATTTCGTATTGAGGCCGCATTGCGTCATACTCGGCCTTGACGTCAGGCCGTTTCGCAAAGATTTCTTGTTTCACTTCTTCATG
>JAISHS010000024.1 GCA_031262405.1 Oscillospiraceae bacterium
GGCACGCTCCAACAGAGCGAAGCGTCATTGGGCCCCTTTTCTTTTTCAGAGTCCAGAGAGACTTTCTTCTTTTCGCAAAAAGAAAAAGTCTCTTTGGCGCTGTCCGCGGAGGACGCCCGTCCGGCGAGGACGCCCCGGCGTGGCAACGCCGATTTCTCTGCCGCTTCCGCAGAAGCGGCATCTTTCGTCCCCGCCGCCGTGCGGCGGAAAAACGTCCCCGCCGCCGTGCGGCGGAAAAACACCCCGCGCCCGTGGCGCGGAAAATCGTCCCCGCGTTATAACGCGGAAATATCTATTATCTACTCATTCACCGTAAACCTCTGCGAGAGCGAGGCGTTATCCCTCCAGTTCTCCTTCACCTTCACCCAGGTCTGCAAAAACACCTTCGCGCCCATGAACCGCTCGATATCCGCTCGGGACAGCGCGCCGATTTTCTTGAGCATCGCGCCGTTCTTGCCGATAATAATGCCCTTGTGACTGCTCTTCTCACAGTAAATCGTCGCGTCAATGTCGATAATCTCCGTGTCAATTCTCTCCGAAAACCTGTCTATCACAACCGCCGTCCCGTGCGGAATCTCCTTGTCGAGACAAAGCAGCAGCTTCTCGCGAATCAGCTCCGCGCAGACCTGCCTCTCCGGCTGATCCGTGACCTCCCCCTCCGGAAAGAGCTTCGGCCCGCTCTTGGCAAAGCTCTGAAACTCCGCTAACAGCTGCTGCGTACCGTCGCCGTTTTTCGCGCTTATCGGCACGACCGCATCAAAATCATGCAGCGCGGCGTAAGCCGAAATCACAGCAAAAAGCTTCTCCTTCTCCACGGTGTCAATTTTATTTATTACGAGCACGCCGGGGCAGCCCGACTGCTTTATTCCCGCTATAAGCTCGCGCTCAATGTCGCCGGGACTCGCCACGGGCTCGACCACCAGCGCGACCGCGTCAACGTCCGCGATGCTCTCGCGCACCGTCCTCACCATCTGCTCGCCCAGCTTCGTCCTCGCCCTGTGAAAGCCCGGCGTGTCCAGCAGTATTACCTGCGTGTCTCCCCTATCGATCACGGCATAAATCCTGTTGCGCGTCGTCTGCGGCTTGGGCGAAACTATCGCAATCTTCTCGCCGACCAAGGCGTTTACGAGCGTCGACTTACCCACATTCGGCCGCCCCGCAATGGTAATCATGGCGCAGCGCGTATCAGCTGTCTGCTTCATTTTTTCTCCTTTGTATCAGTTCTTCCATAATAAAACACAAACCACGCCGCCGGAATCGCCGTCAGCACAAGTGCAATCGTAATAACCGGCTGCTCAGTAGCAAAGTCAAGCGCCGTCCGCCAGTGCCCGGAGGCGAAGAAAATCGCGATCCCGACCGCCGCCGCGCCTATAGCGGCACAGAGCACCGCCGCGGCGGAGGCGTCCTTGGCTATCTTAATCCCCGCGTGTTTTTCCGGGTGAACCGTGTCGCAAAGCGTCTCGAGAGCCGTATTCAAGCACTCGAGCGCCATGACAAAGCCCATACAGATAAAAGCCGCCGCCCACTGCGCCGCAGTAAGCCGCACAATCACCCCGGTGCAAATCACATAAAAGCAAAAGCACAGATGAATCCTCATGTTTCTCTCGGTTCTGATGCAGAACACAAGCCCCTGAAACGCATACTTAAAGCTCCTCATCCGTGCCCTCTCCTCCGTACCTAAGCCGCTTCATAACCGCCTTTTCCCGCGCGCGCATAAGGGTCTTTCCCTCGCCCTCGTCTACGTGGTCATAGCCCAGCAGATGCAAAATCGAATGCACCGTCAAATATTGCAGCTCGCGCCGCTTTGAGTGCCCGAAACGCTCCGCCTGCTCCGCTACTCTCTCCAGCGAAATCGCCATATCCCCCAAAAATATCCACTCGCTTCCGGGAGCAATCTCCAAGCGCACCGGCTCAAACTCCCCCGCCTGCATTACATTCGCTGGAAAGCTCAATACATCCGTCGGCGAGTCCAAGCCCCGAAACTCGCGGTTAAGCCGCCGTATACCCTCGTCGTCCGTGAGGAGAACGCTCACCTCACAGGCGGCTTCAATTTCCTCAGCGCTTATTGTTATGTCAACCGCTCTCCTGATGGCTCGTCCGACTAAATACGTCTCTATCGCGCCGGATTTACCCTTGCCCTCGCGGGTGATATATACCCTGTTCCTCATAATTATGTCAACTTCCTGCCTATTTTTGAGCCGCCGCTCCGCGAGAGCGCCGCGCGGCGTTCTGCCGCGTCTTATTCTCAGAGCTTACGACCTTCCCCTCGCCCTTCTCATAGGCCTCGATAATCCGCTGCACCAGCGCGTGGCGCACTACGTCCGAGCCCGTCAGACGGCAGATTTTTATATC
The DNA here is from genome assembly GCA_031262405.1 of Oscillospiraceae bacterium. GTDB lineage: Bacteria > Bacillota > Clostridia > Oscillospirales > Oscillospiraceae > UBA2658. The sequence goes on from JAISHS010000024.1 coordinate 2,353, forward strand.
CTCCAGCCCGTCTAGAATCCGCATAGCCTCCTTAAGACCGCTGCGCTTGTCCCGAGGGAGATCAATCTGCGTAATGTCGCCCGTGATAACAATCTTCGAGCCCGCGCCGAGCCGCGTCAAAAACATCTTCATCTGCTCCTGCGAGGTGTTTTGCGCCTCGTCGAGAATGATGAAGCTGTCGTCTAGCGTCCGCCCGCGCATATAGGCAAGCGGCGCGACCTCAATGTTCCCCCGCTCGAGATAGCGCTGATAGGTCTCCGCGCCCAGCATCTCAAAGAGCGCGTCGTAGAGCGGCCGCAGATAGGGATCGACCTTGCTCTGCAAATCCCCCGGCAGAAAGCCCAATCGCTCCCCGGCCTCGACGGCGGGGCGGGTTAGGATAATGCGGTTGACCTCCTTGTTGCGAAACGCGCAGACGGCGGCGGCCACCGCCAGATAGGTCTTACCCGTCCCGGCGGGGCCGACGCCCAGCGTAAGGGTATTCTTGAAAATCGCGTCCACATATTCCCGCTGACCTACAGTCTTCGCCTTGACCGGCTTGCCCTTGGATGTGATGCAAATCACGTCTCCGGCAATTTTGTCAATCTTGCTCTCCGCGCCCTCGCGCACGAGCTTGATGATGTAGCGCACATTCTGCTCGTCAATGCTCTCGCCGCGCCCGGCAAGAGACAGCAGCCCCAAAACCGCTTTTTCGGCGAGCATGACGTTCTCCGCCTCACCCACGATGTGCAGCTCCTGCGCCCTATCCGTCACCTTGACGGCAAGCTCATTTTCAATAATGTGAAGATTCCTGTCAAAGGAGCCGAAAACGCTTATAATCTGCTCCATCCTATCCACAGCCACTGTTGTCTCTGTCAATTTTTTCCCCTCTCATCGGTACATAAAATCGCTTCGCGATTTTTTGCTCTAACGAACGCAGAGCATTTACGCACAAGCTAATTTAAAAAATTGCTACGCAATTTTGATAAGTCGCTCGTTCCTCTCGCCTCGTCGGTGCAACACCAGCATCCCTCGCTCCACCGCAAGCGGCAAAGCTCAGTCGCAAGTGTGCACCTCCTCTTTCCATCAAAACCCGCTACGCTGGGCTTTTGATGGAGACCTTTTTCGCAGACCGCTGCGGCGGCTAAGTTCTATTTAACACAAGTGGTCAATTCCCCTGTGCCATATCCAGCCCCGCAACGCTTACCAGCCTCTCCTCCGCAATGTCCTGCCTGCACTCAGCCCTGAGCGTCGCGACCGCCGCCTCACTGGAAAAGGTAATCGTAAGCTCGCTATCCAAAATCTCCCCGCCGTCCCCGATAGCGCGCAAAAGCTCCGCTCTGAGCCGCTCGGTTAGCAGCTGCCGCGCCTCAAGCTCGGAGAAGCTGGCCTCAATCAGCTCATAGTCCCTGAAACGCTCGGTAATGAGCGAAACGGGCAGCGTAAAGAGATCTCTGATTCCCAGCTTTTTCTCCGTAACAATATTATCACACATATTACCCAAAATTCTACTGCTTCTATAAAAATTTATGCGGCTGTCCCCGATTTTCAGTGCGAAGCGGGTTCGCGTCCCGCCGGAATAGTCCTTCACGCTGTAATTAATGGGCAGAGCCGCCGTCAGCTCATACCAAGTCCGCGCCAAAACAACGCCCTTCGCGTGCTCAAAGCTAATTCCCGCGTGCGGACTCACAACCTTGCTGTCAATGAGCACCTCGCCCTTCGAGACGGTCTGCCCCTGCGAGAACACAGCCGTCCCGCGAAGCGCTCTGACCTGTTCGATGAGTCCCCCCTGCGAGGCAACAATCTGATAGTTCTCCCCCTCGTCAAAAATCTTCGGGATTTCGGTTGCCTCCCGCACCTCAATATAGGCGCGGCTGCCGAAAACGCTCACGCTCAGCCACTTGAGCTCAGGCAGGCGCGACAGCACCTGATTTCTAACGCTGTCGCTCGTGAAATTCGGCCAGAAGCTGCCGAGACCCACGCCGCACTCGTCCAGCACGTTCAGAATCTCCGTCTCGGTGACGGTCTCGTTGCCGTGAATCTCAATTCTCCAAATGAAAAACGACGAGAGCACCAGCGTCGCGCCGAAGAGCAGCGGCAGAATCCAAAGGATGAACCGCCGCCGCAGCCGCTTCATATAGACCGGCGTGCCGCTCATGGAGATAAGCGTCGCCTCGCAATTGCTCTTAGTCGCCGCGCGGTCAATTCTCCCCGCGTCGGCAAGGCGAATATTCAGCCTCAGGGTGAAGTCGTCTATGGGCACGCAGTCCCAAAATTCCAGCCCCGCCTCGGTACACTCCTCCAAAAAGCGCGCCGGCTCCGCGCCCTTCGCCTCAATGCAGCCGCTGCCGCGAATATAATCAGGCAAGTTTGACATATTGTATAAACCTCACAGTCTCTCCACGCAGATGACAAAACCCCGGACAACAATGTCCGATCTCGTCATCGCGGCAAGCTTCAAGCCGTCCCCTTTTATGCGTATGAGTCCGTCGCGGCTCTTGACCTCAACGCAGTCGCTCAAATAGGTCTTAAGCCCAGCGTGATTTTCAATACAAACCTCCCCGCCCGTGACCGTAATTCGCGGTTCCCCGGGCATAAGCTCCCCCGGCAGCTCCAGGCGGTAAGGCAGAGACTGCCAACCGTGTCTTTTCATAACCTTGTACCCCCAGTTTGTAACTCTGCTTGTCTGAGATGTTCATCACAATAAATCTATGCCGCGGGAGACAAATTTATCTATACTTTCCCTCCTCTTTACCTTTTCGACAGGTTCCGAAAGTCATTTCCGGCAGGTTGTCTCATAAGCTTTCATATATAGTTTCCCACATAGAAAGGAACCTACCTTATGAAAAGACACGCGCTGTTTATCGCTTCCTCCTGCCTCGTGCTGGCGGCACTGGCCGCCCTGCTCATCTTCCCGGAGGCCGCCGCTGAGGGCGCTCGCGCGGGGCTGTCCCTCTGCGCCCGAGTCATAATCCCCTCGCTGTTTCCGTTCACGGCTCTGGCGTGTATGCTCCTTGCTCTGGGCTTCCCCAACGCGCTGGGAAAGCTGCTAGCCCCCGTGATGGAAAAACTCTTTCACGTCTCCGGCTCCGGCGCGGCGGTGTTCCTGCTGGGCATATCGGGCGGCTACCCTCTGGGCGCCGTCACGGTGTCGGAGCTGTATTCCCGCTCCGAGCTTTCCCGAAAAGAGGCCGAGCGTCTGCTGGGCTTCTGCGACAACTCCGGCCCCGCCTTCATAATCGCCGTCGCGGGCGTCGCCGTCTTCGGCTCAACAGCCGCCGGCTTTTTCCTCTACGCCGTCCACGTCCTCGCCGCAATCGCAGTCGGCGTCCTCATTCGCGGCAAGGCTTCCCCCGCCGCCGCGCCGAAGGCGTCGCCCAAAAGCGTGGGTCTCGCCGCCGCCTTCTCCTCCGGCGTAAGACGCGCGGGCGAAGCAGCAGTCAGCGTCTGCTGTTTCGTCGTATTCTTTTCCGTCGCCGTGTCGGTCTTGGACGCCGTCGGCTTCTTTCCCGCCCTCGCGGGTGCGCTTTCGCACAAAACCGGTCTGGAGCTGCATTTTACGCGCAGTCTCCTGACCGGTCTGCTGGAAATCGGCACGGGCGCGGGCAGCCTTCTCGGGCTGAGCTGGAACGCCCAAAGCGCCGCGCTCACCGCCTTCATCCTCGGCTGGGGCGGCTTTTCCGTCCAGGCTCAGGCCTCCGCCGTAATAATAGAGAGCGGACTTTCCCCCGCCGCCCATCTCTATGGAAAGGCGCTCCACGGGCTCTCCTCCGCTCTCATTGCTTTTTTCGCATTTTCGGTATTTTTTTAATTTCAATCCGTCGCCTCAAGGCGACTCCATCTATCTATTATCTAATATCTATTATCTATTATCTTTGACGTAGTCAATTATCATCCTCAAACTGATAATTGACTACATCAACCCCTCCATTTGCCTCGTCAAACGTCGGGTCTAGCACCGTGTGCAGGTCGCTCAGACCGGCAGTCAGCGCGTTGTAGAGGGTCTCTGTAATGACCCCATAGTTATCCCCCGCCTCGTAGCTGCCGATCGCCTTTCGCAAATCCCAGAGCCTATACCGCCAGCCCGCGCCCGAGATGCCGTGATCCGATAAATCCACCATAAACATCGGCTTATAGGACACGCTCTTAAGATAGGTCTCGCCGGTGTTCAGATTCTTGCGAATGGTCAGAGTCACGGCGGCGGTCAGATTGGTAAAGCGGTCGTTCTGACAGGAGATAAAGTTACCCAGCGAATAGACGATATAGCCTGTCTTCTCGTTACCCTCATTGTCCGTAACCCGCCGCAGCTCCATCGGCTCCGGAACGTGCGTGTGTCCGCCGAGAACAATGTCCGCGCCCTCGGCAAATAGAAAGTCGGCCAGCTCCCTCTGCCTGTTATTCGGCGTCAGCTCATATTCCGTACCCCAGTGCATTAGGACAATAATCAAGTCCGTATTCATCGCGCGCGCCGCCGCCATATCCGTCTTCATCATGTCATATTTAACGTCCGTCAGATCGGTCAGATAGTCGTTGTTGAAAACATTCACCGCATATTCAAAGCCCGTAATCGGCATTCCGTTCGTGCCATAGGTATAGGACAAAAACGCAACGCTCACGCCGTTAATGTCCTTTGCTACAATGCCGTTAGCCGCGTCCCGCTCCTCCTGCGAGCGATATGTGCCTATGTGATCCAGCCCGTTCTCATCCAAAACGTCCAGCGTGCGGTTAAGTCCGCTCTGATAGGAGTCCATGCTGTGGTTGCTGGCGGTGTTTACAAGATCAAAGCCGCTCTGCTTAAGACCCGTGGCGAGCGACGCCGGGGAGCTGAACATCGGATAGCCCGAATAGGACGAAGAGTTCGGAAAAGTCGTCTCGAGCGTGACGATGGAATAGTCGGCCTCCTGCGCCGGACCCATGGCGTCGGAGAAAATCGGGCTGTAGTCATAGCTGCCGTCAGACTTTTTCGCCTCATCATTCAGACCCGTATGACAGACAATATCGCCGTAGACGGCAATTTTAATGTCCGCGTTATTCTCCCCCTCTTGGATCGGTCCCGGGTCCTTTGACGGCGCGGCACTCTCTATAACAGGCTTCGGAGTCGCCTCTACATACTCCGCCTCCGCCTCCATTTGATTCGTCTCCCGGACATTGAGATAGACTATATATGTCAGTACAACCAGCAGCACCGCCAGCAATACGCCTAAAAATCCCTTTCCTACCTGTTTCACAGCTTATCCCCTTTCGTACAATAACACACAGTTCAATTCAGTATATCACAGTATACCACATCCTCCCAAAAAATAAAGTGTAATTTATAAACTTCTGTGTTATCATGTCGCTAATGAATTTTTATCAAGTGGGGGAACGCCCTTGGAACCGCTCACAAAAAACCAAACCCACATCGCCCGCATAACGGGCTATACCAGCAGCGGCTATGGCGTCTGCCGTATAAATGGCCGCGCCGTTTTCGTCCCCTTCGCCCTGCCGGACGAGCTGTGGGAAATTCTCATCCTAAAAGTCACCTCCGCCGCCGTCTACGGCAAGGGGGCTCACCTCATCGAGCCTTCACCCGAGCGGCAAGAACCCCCCTGCCCCGCCTTCGGAAAATGCGGCGGCTGTTCTCTCCTGCATATGAGCTACGCCGAGGAGCTTTCCTTCAAGCTCTCCCGCGTCAACGACGCCATGGAGCGCATAGCGGGGCTTACTATCCGCGCGGACGAGATAAGGCCTGCCGCCGCGCGCGAGCGTTACCGCAACAAGGTCATCTTCAATTTCTCCGCCGACGCCGAGGGGCGCACCTCTTGCGGCTTTTACCGCGAGCGCAGCCACGAGCTCACCCCCATTACCGACTGCCTTCTCGCCCCGGAGCTTGCAATCCGTGCGGCTAAGGCCCTCTGCGCCTTCATGGACGCCGAGCGTCTGCCCCTCTACGACGAAAGGACCCGAAAGGGTACTCTGCGCCACCTCTTCGTGCGCCGCGCAACCCGCAAAAGCGGCGCCGTAGCGGTCGTCGTCTCCGCCCGTGGCTTCGGCGCGAAAACCGAAAAGCTGGTCTGTGCCCTGCGGCAGGCCGCCCCGGAGCTAACGGGAATCCTCCTGTGCGTCAATAAAACCGAGGGCAACGTCGTCCTGACAGGGCAGTACCACACCCTCTGGGGCGAGCCCGACTTGACGGACGAGCTGTGCGGCTTAACCTTCCGCTTCTCGCCGGACAGCTTTTATCAAATCAACCCCCCGCAGGCGGAAAAGCTCTACGAAAAGGCTTCGCTTTTCGCCGAAGTCTCCGGGAAAACCGCCCTCGACCTCTATTGCGGCGTCGGCACCCTCACCCTCGCCCTCGCGAAAACCGCAAAGCAGGTCTACGGCGTTGAGATTGTCGGGCCCGCCGCCCGGTGCGCGCGCGAAAATGCCCGGCTCAACAATCTAACCAACGCCGAATTTCTCACCGGCGACGCGGATGCAGCCGCCCGTGAACTCGAAAGGCGCGGCATAAAGCCCGACGCCGTCGTCGTCGACCCCCCGCGAAAGGGTCTCACCCCGGAGCTAATCGGAACAATCGCGCGGCTAAATCCCGCCCGCGTGGTCTACGTCTCCTGCGACCCCGGAACCCTCGCGCGGGACGCGAAAGCCCTCTCGGCTCTCGGCTTTCACCCCACCCGCCTAACCGCAGTCGATATGTTCCCCGCCACCGCCCACATCGAATGCGTCATGCTACTTGAGAGAACTTCGTCAAATCTATAAAAATCACTGAAAAAAACTCTTGATATCTCCGTTGGAATGTGCTAGTATGTTCTTTGCTCATGTATTGAGCCTGTTCGGCAAAATTTAGCAAGTTCATTTTTACTTTATATAAAGGATGATACAAAACAATGACTCAGACGACTTATGACACACTCACCCTAACTATACAGATCATTCAGCTTTTGACCTGTCTCTTTCTGATTCTGGTCGTGCTGCTCCAGTCCGGAAAGCGCTCGGGGCTCTCCGGCGCAATCGCGGGCATGGCGGACACCTACATGAGCCGCGAAAAAGCCACCACTCTCGACGGCAAGCTCGCCAAGATGACCAAGTGGGTCGGTCTGGCTTTCGTCGTGCTCACACTCGTCCTGAACCTAATCCAAGCGATACCGGTAGCAACTGCCTAAAGGCAGTTGCTACAATTGAGAATTGAGAATGCAGAATTGAGAATTAAAGATAAGTATGAGAATTCCGCACGGATATAAACCTCCGTGTGGAATTTTTGTATTAATATCGTCGCCTTTGGCGACTCAACTAATTGTCAACTCTCAATTATCAATTCTCAATTAGTTCGTGGGAACACTCGCCCCCGACTACACGTCTTATCCCCATAGGGACACCAAAGGAGGAGGAAGCTCATGAAAAGACGAATTCTTTGCGCAGCATTGGCTCTGATTCTCGCGCTCGGTGCAACGGGCTGCGCGCCCCGTGGCGTGTACTACGCCGACAACCCGGGCAAGACCGGCGACTTGACGGGCGGCGTGACCGCCGGAGCTGTTACAGTGGCGCAGCCGACGGCGGCGCACTATGAGAAAATGGCAGACTTCACGGTAAAGCTCCTGCAAAAATGCGTCGGGGACGGCAACGCTGCGGTCTCGCCCCTAAGCGTTCTCATGGCGCTGGGCATGACCGCAAACGGCGCGAAGGGCGAAACTCTCGCCGAAATGGAAGCCGTCTTCGGCATGACCCTGCCGGAGCTAAACGCGCTACTGTATTCCCTTTCCACCGAGGACGGCAGCGACGGCGAGGCGAAGCTGCGCCTTGCCAACTCAATCTGGTTTAAGGACACGGAGAGGCTCTCCGTAAACGAGAGCTTCCTGCAAAAGAACGCCGATTACTACGGCGCGGACGTCCTAAAGGCGGCGTTCGACGCCCAGACGCTCGAGGACATAAATGCCTGGATTAGCGACAAGACCGACGGCATGATTGAGAACATCCTCGACGAAATTCCGGCGGACGCCGTTATGTATCTCATAAACGCCCTCTGCTTCGACGCCGAGTGGGAGCGCATCTATACCGAGTATGACATTTACGACGGCGTCTTCACCACCGAAGACGGGAAGGAGCAACCGGCGGAGCTTATGCGCAGCGAGGAAGCTCTGTATCTGGACGACGGCGCCGCCACTGGCTTCATCAAGCCCTATGCCGGAGACCGCTACGCCTTCGCGGCGCTCCTGCCGAATGAGGGAACCTCCATCGCAGACTATGTCGCGGGTCTGACGGGCGAGGGACTCTACGAAACCCTCAAAAACCCTCAGCAGACAACGGTCTACACCGCGCTTCCGAAGTTTGAGTCGGAGTTCGACGTACTCCTAAACGACGTCCTGTCTGAGCTTGGAATGCCGACCGCCTTCAACTCCGGACTTGCCGATTTCACCGACATGGCGACAAGCGCCGACGGCAACATCTATATAAGCCGCGTGATCCACAAGACCTTCATCAGCGTGGACGAGCGCGGCACAAAGGCAGGCGCGGCGACCGTCGTCGAGATGGTCGCCGAGAGCGCGCCGTCAGATCCAAAAATCGTAATCCTCGACCGCCCCTTCGTGTATATGCTGCTGGACCTCGAAACCGGCCTGCCGTTTTTCATCGGCACGACAGAGCAGATAATAGATAAGGGATAATAGATATTAGATAGTTTGTGTCGCGCAAAGCGCGACAGACCTTAAAAAGCTGCTTCCGAAGTGAAGCAGCTTTTTTATCAAAAAAAACAGTTGTACGACGGAGAAAGCTATGATAAAATCAAAATAGTGAAATCAATGCCTAAAAAAATATAGGGAGGGGATTACTTTGGCTAGAGATTTATTTGGCGGACTGAGCGGGCTGAGCGAGCTGGGCAACCTCGGCGGTACGCTGAGCGGAATCGTCGGGGGCTTGGCAAAGAGCGGACTTATGCCGACGGATACTCCGGAGGGCAAGCTGCTGGCGGTGCAGTCGGAGCTGTCTGATTTGAAGAAACAAGAGCTAGAGCTGCTCGCCGAAATCGGACGGCAGGCCTTTGAGGCAAGCCCCAACAGCTGGGCGCAGTCGCCCAAGCTAAAACTGCTTCGGGAGAATATCGCGTCGCTTGAAGCCGAGGCGAACGCCGCCAAGGCGGCTCAAGAGGCAGCCGAGGCCGCAAAGGAGGCTCAGGAGGCTCAAACCAGATGCCCCGAGTGCGGTCACGTCAACCCCGAGGGGACGAAGTTTTGTCAGGAGTGCGGCTCAAAGGTCGGCCCTGCGGGCAAAAAGCACTGCACAAGCTGCGGCGCTCAGTTGTCGCCCGGAATCCGCTTCTGCGGAGAGTGCGGCGCGCGTCAGGATTAGGGAGCTTAAAATATGGCTACATATAAGCAGCCCTGCTTTAACTGCGGGGAATTTATCGAGCGGGACAGCCGCTTTTGCCCAACCTGCGGCAGCACTACTCCCTTCGGGGCGCACTGTCCGGACTGCGGCAAGCCCATTAAACGCGACCAGCTCTGCTGCTCAGCCTGCGGCAGGACGCTGCACACCGCTTGCCCCGTCTGCGGGGAGCGGGTATTTGTGGGCGCTGAAAAGTGTTCGGCTTGCGGCGCGCCGCTATTCATTCAATGCACGAACAAGCGCTGCGGCGAAAAGCAATTCTTTGAAAACACAAAATGCACAGCCTGCGGAAAGCCGCTCAACAAGGCTTCCGACAAGAAAAAAAAGCGCGGGGAAAAATAAGTCAATCTGGGGAGGAACTATCTATGTTAAGGGCGTTTACGCGAAACTATGAGGACAACAGCACAGAGGCGGGCTTTCAGTTCACCTTCTATTGCGACAACTGCCGCGATGGATATAAATCCAGCTTTATTGAGAGCGAAACCTATAAGCGCGGCAAGCTCTTTCGGGGAATCGGCCGCGGAGCCTCCGCAATCGGCGGGCTTCTCGGCGGCGCGGCAAGCCGTATTGGCTATGGCGCGGACCGGGCGTCCGATATTCTGGGCGAGCGTTTTGAGGGCAGAAGCCCCGAATGGCAAAAGGAGCACGAGCAGGCCTTCGCCAGAGCGCAAAACGAGGCAAAGGAGCATTTTCACCGCTGCCCCAACTGCAACCAATATGTCTGCGACAGCTGCTTCAATGAGGACGAGGGTATGTGCGTGGACTGCGCGCCGCGTCAGGAGATTTATGTCGCCAAGGCGCGCGCAGAGGCAATGAAGCGCAACATCGACGCCGCCGGCGAAACGGCAACGGTCTGGCAGGGTAAGATCGAGAGCAAGACAACGATCTGCCCCAGCTGCGGCAAGCCCGCCGGAAGCGGAAAATTCTGCAACAACTGCGGCGCGAGCATGGACCTCAAGACCTGCCCGAACTGCGGCGCGAAAAACGCGCTGACCGTGCGCTTCTGCAACAACTGCGGCACAAATCTCGCCGCCCCGCCGAGCGGAAAGTGCGCCTCCTGCGGCTTCGACAATCCCCCGGGCACAAAATTCTGCGGCGGCTGCGGAAGCAAGCTATAAACAGTAAGCTAAAAGCTTACTGTTTATAGCTTGCTAATTGAGAATTGAGAATGCAGAATTGACAATTATTGATGCCGCAGTAGGCGGCCATATAATTCAAAAAACTAATAAGGCGCTGCGATTTTAAATCACACCGCCTTATTTTATTTGCTATTCTTCATAATGTGTCGCCTTTGGCGACTCCATTAATTCTCAATTGTCAATTGTCAATTCTCAATTCTCAATTGTCTTATCTCTTGCTGAACTGCGGTGCGCGTCTGGCGCCCTTGAGTCCATACTTCTTGCGTTCCTTCATGCGCGGGTCGCGGGTGAGGAAACCCGCCGCCTTGAGAGGAGCGCGAAAGCTCTCGTCAACCTGAAGCAGCGCACGGGAAATGCCGTGGCGGATTGCGCCCGCCTGCCCCGTCACTCCGCCGCCGGAAACGGTGGTCTCAATGTCAACCTTCGCCGTAGTGCCCGTGGTCTCGAGCGGCTGGCGAACTATGAGCTTGAGTGTCTCAAGCCCGAAATAATCGTCGATATCGCGGCCGTTAATCGTAATCTTGCCGGTGCCGCCGGGGAAGAGATGAACTCTGGCAACAGAGGACTTTCTGCGGCCTGTGCCGTACATATAAGGCTTCTTGCTCTGATACATTATTTCGTCTCCTCCTTAGCCGCCGCCCAGACCTCGGGTTTCTGAGCCTGATGAATGTGCTCCGCGCCGCGGAAAATCTTAAGCCGCGTCAGCTGAGCCGTCGCCAGCTTGTTCTTCTGGAGCATACCCTTAACCGCCATCTGCATGGCCAGCTCCGGCTTCTTCTCCATCAGAATCTTATACTGCGTGGACTTTAGCCCTCCGACGTAGCCGGAATGCCTGTAGTAATACTTCTTCTCCAGCTTGTTACCCGTGAGAACTGCCTTCTCGGCGTTGATGATAACGACGAAATCGCCGCAGTCAACATTCGGGGTAAAGGTGGGCTTGAGCTTGCCGCGGAGCAGATCCGCCGCCAATGTCGCCGTCCTGCCCATGGGCTTTCCGGCGGCGTCGAGAATATACCATTTTCGCTCGATGGTATTCTCGTTTGCCATATAAGTGGACATCTTATCTTGCCTCCAAAATTGAATAGTACAAACCTAGGGAACTCTCCCAAACAAATCCGGCACGGGGAGCCGAAAAAGCTTTGACATTTAAAGCGCGCTGCCGTAAAATATAAAACTGCCGCAAGAAACCCTCTGACAAAGTCAGCCCTTTCCTGCTCTTTGCGCGCCCTATCTTTATACCACGCCAATATTTTCATGTCAACACTTATTTTTCCGCAATTCAATCTACCTCACACTCAGCTTCATTTTTCGCCGTTTTGCTCTTATTTTCTCTATTTTACTCAAAACCATTTTTACTTTTTTGGAGTATTCATGAGCCGTCTCAACGAAGTTACAAGTCTCGTCCGCCGCGCCGCAGACGAGTTTAATATGATAGACTCGGGCGACACCGTCTGCGTCGGCGTCTCCGGCGGAAAGGACAGCCTCGTTTTGCTGTGCGCTCTGGCGAGTCTCCGTGGTTACTATCCGAAACCCTTCTCTCTTCACGCCATTACCCTTGATCTCGGCTTCGAGGGCATGGACTTCGCGGGCGTTTTAGACCTCTGCAGCTCGCTCGGCGTGCCCTACACCCTCATCAAAACCGACGTGCGCGAAATCGTCTTCGACGTCCGGCAGGAGAAGAACCCCTGCTCGCTCTGCTCAAAAATGCGACGCGGCGCGCTCAACAACGCGATAAAGCAGCTCGGCTCCAACAAGCTCGCGCTCGGCCACCATCGGGACGACGCAATCGAGACCTTCCTCATGTCCCTCATCTTCGAGGGGCGCATCAACTGCTTCAAGCCCGTGACCTATATGTCCCGCGCGGACGTCTACCAAATCCGCCCCCTGCTCTACGTCGGCGAGGACGAATCCATTCGACTGACGAAGGAGCTGTCCCTGCCGGTCGTTACGAGCACCTGCCCCCTAGACCGCGACAGCAAGCGCGCCGAGATAAAGCAGGTTCTGGCGCAGCTTGAAGAGACCTATCCCGACATACGGGCGAAAATCTTCGGAGCCATGAAGAGGCTTCCGCTGCCCGGATGGGACAGCGGCGAAGCCGCTGTCCCATCCGGCAGCGGAAGATAACAGATAATAGATATTAGATAATAGATAAAGAAGGACACACCATGATCGGACTTGGAACAATAGAAAACTGCGCGGCGATAATCATCGGCGCGGGCTTGGGACTGCTTATGAAGGGGCGGCTGCCAAAGCGCTTTCAGGAGACAATAATGCACGGCGTAGCCTTAGCTGTACTCTTCATCGGTCTGGGCGGCGCGCTCGCGGGACTTCTGACCCTTACGGAGGGAGAGCTCGCCACGCGCAACACCATGCTGATGGTGCTCTCGCTCGTGCTCGGAGCCATCGTCGGCGAAGCGCTGGATTTGGACGCCAAGCTCAACCGTCTGGGCGAGTGGACGAAGAAAAAGGTGCCGGAGCGTCTGGCCGGAAGCAGCTTTGTCAGCGGCTTTGTCAGCGCGTCCATGCTTTTCTGCATCGGCGCAATGGCGGTCGTCGGCTCCCTGCAGGACGGTCTGAGCGGCGACTCCTCCACCCTCTTTGCCAAAGCCGTCATCGACGGCACAACCTCAATAATCCTCGCCGCCTCGCTGGGCTTCGGCGTTATGTGCTCTGCAGTGCCGGTGCTCATCTATCAGGGGCTCATAACCCTGCTCGCCCGCTTCATCGCGCCCTATCTCTCCGATATGCTGATTTCACAACTGTCCTGCGTCGGCTCGATACTCATCTTCGCAATCGGACTCAATATGCTCTTTCCCTCCGCAAAAATCAAGGTCGCAAATCTCCTCCCCGCAATCTTCTTCCCAATCCTCCTCTCCCTCCTAAAATCCCTCTGGCCTGGCTTTCCGATATAATGGACCCCCCCCGAGATGATTCTTAATCACCTCAGGGGGGTTAGTTTCGCACTGTTAGCAAGCCGTTATTTTCTGAACACGAACAAATACTCGTGTGCCAATAGCAAGAAGTTATACTTGACGCTGTTAGTTTTCCAATAGCCTGTGGCTTTGCAGTTATGTTGCTCTTTAATAATTAGCTCTTTAAGCGTAAAGCCTGCATCTTGAAATATCTTCATCACGTCAAAGCTCATCGGGATAACGCAACCTTTTTTTCGTGTGTCACCCATAAGAATAGCACAGAATTTACCGGGCTTTAACACTCTAAAGCATTCAGCCGCAACGTTTTCCATTGCCTTTAAAAAGTCCTTTACCGCCAGTAGTGACAAGTCGCCCTGCAAGTCGTCGCTGTAGTGGATAATATCGGCATACGGCGGGTGAGTGCATATGAAATCAACGCTCTCGCTTTCCACGAAGTCCAAGTTGCAAGCGTTACCCTTTTCAATTATAACACGTCCCGCATTTGGATACTCAAAATCAGTTTTTTCGCAGCAACGCTCCAAAGCAGCGGGGTTAATATCAACGCCTAAAATATTACGCCCCAACAGTTTAGCTTCTACCAGCGTCGTTCCTCCGCCTACGAACTGATCTAGCACAAAGTCCCCAAGTTGCGAATATCTCAGCAGTAAATTACGCGGAATATACGGAGACCAGTTTCCGCGATACTTTGCGTCATGAGTCGCCCAGTTGCCACGGTTTGGAAAGCTCCAAACCGTGTTCATCTCCAGTTCGAAATCGTCGGGTTCCCAGTTAGTATTTTTTTTCATATCGTTATCTGCGCCATAGGATTAGTAGGAAAATAATTTATTAGCAATATTATTTTCTAAGTCGGCGATGTTATAGACATCATCAAGAACATCGAAAGTTTCTTCTAAATTATGCTTAGCTTTCTTCCAGCCCCAACCATCAGTAAACCAAACGAATTTAAAACCTGAGATATCTCTTGACTCCAAAGTAATAGTTTTGTAGCTACGCGCGGTTTCGTTAAGCTTTGAGCCGCTGCTCGCATAAAAGTTTGTTTCAATGCCATATACGCAGTC
>JAISHS010000022.1 GCA_031262405.1 Oscillospiraceae bacterium
TGCATGACAATACCTCCTGTTGTACTTATCCTACAACAGGAGGCCCTTTTTTGTCACTGTCCGTTTTTACTGGACTTGTTCAGAAAGAAAAGCTCCCCTCTTGACTCCCCGCAAAGAAAAGGTTTCAAAGGACGCTTCGCTCTGTTGGAGCGCGCCGCTCGCAGGCTCGCGGTCGTTGCCCGCTCCTTTACTTCGTAACAGTCGCTACTGCCGTGGGTACGAAGCTGGGACGAGGCTTGGACGCCTTAGTCTTTGTCTTTGCAGCAGCAGTCGTCGTCTTTGCAGCAGGCTTTGTCCTCTTTTTCGAATTCGTCCTCGGAGACCTCGGTGAATTCGACCTCTACGCTAGCTTCGCTATCGCCGCCGGATTTCAGGCTCGCGAGCTCGTCCTTGATGTTTTCGATCGTGGACAGGGTCTCGGTTACGCCCTCCACAAGATCGGCGAAGAGAGCGTCGGCATCGTCCTTTTTAGTCTCGTAATAGAGCTTGCCGATATCGTAATAGAGCTTGTCGAGCGTGGCGTTTTGGGTGGCAAGAGCGATGTTCAGCTTTGCCGCGCGGGAGACGTCCTTGGCCTTTTCGGCGGCCTTTTCCGCCAGCTCCTTTGTCTTGTCGGCGACGACGCCGATGGTTGTGAATACCGTTTCCTTGATGTTCTGAAAATCTGCCATTGTTATTTCCTCCTAAATTTAATTTGATGTATTATTCGCTTGGTTCTTCCGCTTCGGCGGAATCCGAGGGGGATTGCGGGTCAAGCCCGCAATGACGGGGGGGCGGCGGACGCGCGATGCGCGCCCCTACGGGTGCGGGGTCTCGGACTCGGGGGCTTCGGGTTCGGGGGTTTCGGACTCGGTGGTCTCGGTCTCGGATTCTTCGGTGGTCTCCGTGGCTTCTTCGGTTTCTTCGGCTTTTTCGGACTCGGGGGTTTCGGGTTCGGACTCTTCGGTGGTCTCCGCGGCTTCTTCGGACTCGGGGGTTTCTTCGGATTCGCTCTCGCGGACGCGATTTACGAAGAGCTTCTCGGGCGGGTGCTCACGCGAGCCGTTGTAGCAGAGGATGAAGAGCGCCACGGCGAAGGTAAGCCCCGCGAGAACCTGGGAGACGCGCAGACCGGTGTTAAAGAGCATCAGACTGTCTGTCCGCAGACCCTCAATGAGCATTCTCATGAAACCATACCACGCGATATAGAACGCGAAAACCTGTCCGTCATAGCGGCGGCCTTTTTTCTTGGTGTATATGTGGATGATGAGAAGCCCCAGCAGGTTCCAGAGGGATTCATAGAGAAAGGTCGGATGTACATAATAGGTTATTCCGGCTTCACTGGTCAGACCCATGCGGCAGAAAATTTCGGTTTCCGCGCCGAAGGCCTCGCGGTTGACGAAGTTGCCCCAGCGGCCGACGGCCTGTCCGATGAGAAGTCCAGGCGCGGCGACGTCCAGAATTGCCGTTACGGGCTGGCGCTTAACACGCGCGACTATCAGGGCTGCCAATACCGCGCCGATTACTCCGCCGTAGATCGCCAGTCCCCCGTTCCAGAGCTTGAAGATATCTGAAAGGTTGCCGCGATAGAGCGAGAAGTTGAAGGCGACATAGTAGAGCCGCGCAAAGACGATCGCGGAGGGGACGGCGGCGATAAGATAGTCATAGAAATCGTCGCCGCCCAAGCCGACGTGGCGGCGGTAGCGGTTCGAGTAGAGAAACGCCAGCAGGAAGCCGACGGCGATTATCGCACCGTACCAATAGAGGGTGAGGCCGAAGATGGTAAAGGTGTTTTTTGCGGTGAAGGCGAAGCCCTCGCCGAGCATGGGGAAGGTGATTACCCCGTTGGGGACACTGGTTGGCATGATGGTTTTCCTTCTCTCAAAGTATTATGGCTTGGAGCATAATATACTAGCGGCAGGGAGCATAATGAAAAAATTATTCAATCTCGCCGAGTGGATTTAAAATAGACACGGCGGTTTTTTCCTCCGTGAGGTGGGAGGCGATGAAGCCGGAGACGTCGCCCTGCGTGACTTCATCTATAAGATCGAAGGCGTCCAGCGGATTAAAGTCCGAAAACACGCCCGTCACGAGCGACTGGCTGAGTGCGGAGAAGGAGCCGAGCAGACGAAGCTGTGAGCCGTAGAGGGCTTTTTTGCTGCGCCCGAAGAGCTCGGGGTCGACGCCGCCTGTGATCATAGAGGAGAGGTGCGAATTGATCCGTGCGAGAACGGCGGGCACATCGCGGCTCTCGCCGCCGACTATCGCCATGGCAGTTCCGGCGGTGAAGTCGGTCTCGTAGTCGAAGCCGCCGTTGAGAAGTCCCTCGGCGTAGAGATCGGTGAAAAGCGGTGAGGAGCGGCCGAAGAGCATTCTTAGAGTCAACTCCGCCGTGAGCAGCTGTTTCAGGCGCGCGCGGCCATTTTCCGGTGGGAAGGCGCAGCCGAGCAGGAACAGCGGTGCGGAGACCTCCATATCGACGGCGATTTCGCGGCGGTTCGGCAGAGGCGAGGGCTCGACGCCATAGTCGCGCTCCGGGCGCTCTCCGGGCTCTGCGGGCAGGATTTTCCGCGCGGCTTCGATTATCTTCTCGGGGTCGGCATTTCCGACAACCGCTAAGGCCATATTCGAGGGGTTATAGAAAACCCTGTGGCAGTCGTTGAGGGTTTTTTCGGTGATTTCGGCGATGCTCTCGACGGAGCCCGCGACGCTGTCGCGCACGGGGTTGACGAGATAGAGGCTCCTTAAAAGATTGTTATAGATAATAAAGTCCGGGCTGTCCTCAATCATGCGGATTTCCTGACCGATTATCCCCTGCTCCTTGCTAACGCTCTCGGCGGAGAAGTAGGGGGTGGAGACAAATTCGAGCAGGACGTCGAGATTTTCATAGAACAGCTGCGTGCACTCAAAATGATAAGCAGTCATGCCGGAGCCGGTGAAGGCATTCGGCGAGGCCCCGTTTGAGGAGAGCACGCTTAGGGCGTTGCCATAGGGCATATCGAACATCTTGTGCTCCAGAAAATGCGCAACTCCGGCGGGGGTATCCAGCCACTTTCCGCCGAGCTTGAAGCGCCTGTCCGCGCCGCCGTAATCGGTGGCGAACATGGCATAGCACTTGTTATAGTCCGGGCGGGGGACGATTTTTATAGTGAGTCCGTTGGGGAGCGTTTCAGTGATGAGACGCTCATTTATTTTTTTGTAATCGGCAATTTGCATCACTTATCCTCCCCGCGCAGAAAGTAAACGGCGTCGCAGGCAACGCCTTGGGCAATCTCGACGAGCTGGTCGCGGGTCACGGTCTCCGTGAGCGCCGCCATCTCAGTCGGGGTGCAGTCCGGCCCGACGAGCATACGGTTGAGGTACCAGCTCTCCAAGGCGCGGGGGCTGTCCTCCATCGAGCGAAGGTCCCCGGCGATAGAGCGTTTTGCGCTCTCGAGCTCGTCGTCCGTAATGTCGCCGGCCTTCATGGCGTCCAGCTGGGCGAAGATTTCATTTAAGGCGGCGTCATAGTTTTCAAATTCGACGCCGGAGGAGACTGCCATTATGCCCTTGTGGACGTCCAGTATGCTTCCGGCGTAATACGCCAGAGATAGCTTTTCGCGCACATTCATGAAGAGCTTGCTGGTTACGCAGCCGCCGAAAACGCCGTTGAAGACGCGCAGGGCGGCAAGGTCCGGGTCCTCCATGGCGTCGCCCAGGCGAAAGCCCATGGTGAGCTTGCCCTGAGAAACCTGAAGGCGCTCTTCGAAATAGCGCCAGTTCTCCTCAAGGGGGTTGAGCCAGATATCGGTGCCCAGATCCGGCTCATGAATTCTGCGCTGCATCGCCGACAGAGCCGAGATTACGCTTCGGCGGATTTTTTGGGGCTCGGAGCTTCCGCAGTAGAAAACGTGCACCGGCGACTCGGCAAGAAGAGTGCGGTAACGTCCGGTGAGCGCGTGGGGGGTAATGTTCTCGGCGGCGGAGACGCTTCCCAGCTTGTCCACGCTGTAGGCCTCCATCGGGCACATGACCTCGAATAGGCGGGACAGGGCATAGGAGCGTTTGTCATTTATCCGCCCGGCAAGCTCTTCAATGAGCTGGTCGCGCTCGCTCTCGACATAGTCGCGACGGAGCTGTCCGCCGCTGGTGTTCGGCATCAGAAGGGTTTCGCCGAGCAGCGAAAGCATCTGCTCTGCTATCTTTCCGCCCCCGCCGACATAGGCGTCGTCGGGAAAGTCGGCATAGAAGCCCAGCACCTGAACCTCGCCCTTCTTGCGCACGATGGGGGAGAGCCCCGCGCCGTAGAGGGAGTCCAGTCTGCCGGAGATTGCCGCCATGTCGGGCAGGGTAGCCGTGCCCCGGCGCAATACGTTCGGGACGAGGGCGTTGAGCGAGGCGGTGTCGCGGTGCAGCGGGCTGAGAAGGCTCACGCTGACGCAGCCGGTTTTGAATTTTTTCGTGGTGAGGCAGGTGAACGCCACATTCGGCATTATTGTTTCGGTAGTAATTGTCAAAAATAAGCCCCCCTAAAGTGATGCATGGCTCGCTTGACGCTATAGTTAGCAAAAGTATAGCACACCCCTAAGCCCTTGCACAACAACAATTTGTTAATTTTTGCCTTGGTTTTTCCCTTTATCTCCTTGCTGCCAGACTGTCTTGCCGTCAACAGTCAGGGTAATTGGGGCGTCACTCAGAGCTTCGGGCAGCTTGGGGGAGACGGAGAGCTTACCGTCCTTGAGCTTTAGCCCCAAGAGGTTTTCGGTCAGCACCCGCCAGAACCAGCCCGCCGCGCCCGTGTACCAGCTCCAGCCGGCAAGACCTGTACAGTCGGGGTTTGAGCTGACGTCGGCGGCGAGGGCATAGGGCTCGGCCTGATATACGCAGAGCTCGCGTTCGGAGGGCAGCAGAGCCTCTATAATTTCGAAGGCCTCGTCCGGGCGATTTTGCTCCAGCAGAGCCAGCGCCAACCATACTGAGGCGTGGGTATACTGTCCGCCGTTTTCGCGGAAGCCCGCCCCATAGCTCTCGATATAGCCGGGGCTGGGCGACGCCGAGACGAAGGGCGGCGTGAAGAGCTTTACGATTTTGTTCTCGCGGTCAAACAGCTGCTCTACCGCGCTTGTGAGCGCCTCGGAGACTCGTTCCGGCGCGGCATAGGGGTTGAGCGCGGCGAAGCTCTGGGCGATAGAGTCTATCCGGCAGGCGTCCTGACTTGCGCTGCCGAGGGGGGTGCCGTCGTCAAACCAGCCGCGCAGATACCAGGAGCCGTCCCAAGCGGCATCGGCGCTTTTGCCAAGCTCCTGTGCCGCGCGCTCTATTGCGAAGGCCTCGTCGTTTAAGCTCAGCCGCCGCAAAAGGTCTGTAAAGCGGCGCGCGACGTCGGAGAAAAACCAGCTGAGCCAAACGCTCTCGCCGTGGCCGTATTCGCCGACCTTGTCGAAGCCGTCGTTCCAGTCGCCGCCGCCTATAAGCAGCAGCCCATGTGCGCCGACGCCGCGCTCTATGACGCACTCGAGCGCCCTCTTGCAGTGGAGCAGTACCGTGTCCGTATTTTCAGAGGGAACGGCGGTCTCATAGCGGTCGCGCTCGCCGGCTTTGAGCGGCTCGGAAACAAGCCAAGCGGTTTTCTCCCAGCAGAAATCGGCGTCGCCGGTCTTTTCGATATATTCGCACAGAGCCCAAGGCAGCCAGATTAAATCGTCGCTGCAGCGGGTGCGAACGCCGCGCGAGGAGCCGGGAAGGCCGTGCCACCAGTGCATCACGTCGCCCTGCTCATACTGGGCGGCGCAGCACAGGCGAACTTGCTTTTTGGCAAGCTCGGGGTCGAGGAGAATCAGATTTACCGCGTCCTGTAATTGGTCGCGAAAGCCGATAGCGCCGCCGCTCTGATACATGGAGCAGCGTCCCATGAGTCGGCAGGCGAGAGCTTGATAGGGCAGCCAGCCGTTTATGAGCCGATCGAGCGCGGGAATTGAAGTTTCAACCCGCACGCGTGAAAATTTCTGCTTCCAAAGCTCGGCGGTGTCCCGCGCGGAGGCGCGGGCGATCTCGGCGTCTAGAAGCTCGAGAAGCGTCTCCGGCTCGTCGCAGCCGGTGACGAGAATAAAGGGGCTCTCCGCCCTAAAGCGCAGACCCAGACAGTCTGCTGCCCTTTCGGGATTATCCTCCCCGCCGCGAAGCCAAGCCTCGCGTTGGGTTACGGGTTCGGAAAACTGCGCCGAGGCGCAGACACGAAAGGGGTGCTCCGCGAAGGCGCTCTCGGGGCTTGTGACTGTTATCACCCCGTCCGAAATCTCAACTTGCAAATTCCGTCCCCGGAAGGCGTCGCCGCCCAGAACGAGATCGGTGAACCAGCTAATTTCCTGAGCCGCCCCCTCCCAGCTCACGATGAGCACTCGGGCGTTTACGTCCTCGGGAATGAAGGCGAGAGTCTCGATGCTCGCGCCCTCAAGGGCCCGCTCCCACTTTGCAAAGCCGAAGCCATAGGTGACCTTGGCGCTCTCGCCGGGGGCGCAAAAGGCGCTCCTGCCGGATATCAACAGCTTTTCCGTGCCGTCGCAGGTGAAAACGTCGTTCTGCCAGCGGTTGATATGGTATTCGCGCGCGTTTTCAAACCACAGGTGCCCCGTGCCGCAGTCGGTTGCAAGGAAGCCGAAGCGGCCATTCGTTAGCATATTGCTCCAAGCGCGCGGGGGGAGAGAAGAGTTTACATAAAATTCAAAGCTATTATCTTTGTTCCAATGGAATTCGGGGATTTCAGTGGATAACGGAGCTTGAGCGGTAGACATAACATATTTGACATTCGCGCCGTCCTGCTCGCTCGGAGCAGCGGAGCAGCTGCGTTCAAGAACAAGCTGCGCGCCCTGAGAGGAGTCGAGAATGCGGATATGCGCCGAGCCCGAGCCGACGCTGTGGCGCAGATTTTCAAGGGTTGCCGCCAGCGGGCGCATATAGTCTCCGCCCTCGTCGGTGATGAGCACGAGATCATAGGGGCGCGCGAGCGCGGAGAGCAGATTGTGCGCGAGCATTTCCGCTCTCGCTGCGTCCAAATCCTCCTCGCCGCGAATTTCCCGCGCTATTATGGGCTGCTCGCCCGAGATTCCAAAACGCCAAAGCTCGCTCGTCGGCGGGCTGCTTCGGCGGGTCTGCGGAAATTCCAGAGCGCGGAGGGTGTCGAGCGCGGCGGAGACCTGAGTCTCGGTCATGCCGAGGCTCTTGGCATAGGCGGCGGGAAAGTCGCCCGCCTGGCAGTTCGGCTCGGTGAGTATTCTGTGCGCCGCGTCAAAGGCCTCGCGCTCATTAGAGCCGACGCCGATTGCTATGGTGACGGCGTTCTCGGCCCCCGCACCCAAGCGCAGAGGAAGCGCCGCGCAGACGAAGGGGGCGCAGAGCGCGCCGAGCTTTCCGGGAAGCTTTTCGGCGCAGTCCGCCGTGAGCTCTCCCCTGCCGGGGATCAGATCGCGCCGCGCGGAAAACTCCATAGGAGCGTCGGACGCCAGAGCCAGATAGCACTCGGGAATGTTTCCGCGCCGACTGCGGTGGATTACATAACATCCGTTAAGCTCGTAGGCGTCCAGCCCGAGAGAGTAAAACGCCGGATGGTTGATATAGTCGTTATAGGGCGCCAGCATCGGAACGAAGGAGCAGATTAGCCTTGCGCTCTTCTGGAGCTTTTCAGAGGGCGAGACGCAGATTCGGCGCTTTTCGCCGTTAGTCTCGCCGGATACGGAAACGGTGCACTGCGCGCGAAAATCCTTATATTCCGTGGAGAATTTAGCGGAATAAAGCGTAAACTCCCAGGAGGTTTTAACCTCCTCGCCCAAATCGGGAGAGGGCAGAAGCGAAAAGAGCCTTCCCTCGTGCTCCAAACTTAGGTCAAGCCCGTGCGTGTTCGAGGGCGAATCTGATGGGGTGTAATAGGGCGAAAGGGTTCCCCACCGCGCGCGGGAGACGCCGGTGTCAGTTAACATAATATTATACGAACCGTTCGAGAGGGCGCAGAGCGTCGGGGCAGTCCAAGAAGCTCTCTCGCCGCGTCGTTCCCAAAAAATTCCGGCGGCACGCGGGGGAGTCTCCGGCGGCTTGCCCTCGCGGCGGTGGAGCACGCCGCCGCGCAGCGGCAGCTTTTCCTCCAAAAGGCAGGAGAAGGCAGAAAGGCTCGGCACGCGCATGAGCCGCCGCGGCATGAGGTCGTTTGTGAGGCAGTTTCCGATTGCAATGAGGCTCATTCCAAGGTGGTGAGCCATGGCGCAGCGGACAATTTCGCCCCGAGAGCCGTCCGAGCGGTTGTTTGAAAAGTCATAGGCGTCCCAGAAGCCATATTTGCCCTGCGGATAGATGCTCTCTAAGTGGCGCAGATTGGCGACCGCGCTCCCCGCTCCGGCGGGCAGCGCGATAAAGCTGCTGTAGGGCGAGACGACGATTTCGCTGTCCATGCCGCGCTTTAGCGCGAGGGCTGCTACGCCGTGCGCCTTATAGCGATAGCTCAGACCCGGATCGAGGCTGTAATAGGCGCTCTCAGAGATGCCCCAGGGCAGCTTTGCCTTTTTGACGCGCCTTTTCTGCACGTCCACGCAGAAGCGGTCGGCCTCATAGATTAGGCTTCCGCGCACGCTCTTGAAGAACAGGCGCGGCATCAGATATTCAAACATTGTGCCCGTCCAGCTGACGCAGCCCCGGCGGTTTCGATAGGCAACCTGCGCCCGCGAGAGCGCGCTCCAGTGGCGGCGGGGAACCTGCCCCCGGGCGATTGCAATGAAGCTCACCGAGCGCGCCTCGCTTGCCATGAGGTCGTAATAGCTCTTCGAGAGCGCGCCCTTGTCCGTGTCCATGCCAATGGAGAACAGGCGGCGGCGGGAGTCATAGAGCAGGCGAAAGTCCATCGGCTCGAGCAGCTCCTGACAGTAATCGGCAAGCTTTTCGAGTCCCAGCTCCAGAAGACCCTCGCGGGCTATCATGAGGCAGACGGCCAGATTTCCGCTGTCAACGGTCGAGACATAGGCCGGGTGCAGCGGCTTTAGGGTCTGGGTGTCATACCAGTTATAGAGGTGGCCGTTCCATTTCGGCAGGCGGCGCATCGTCGCCAGAACATTTTCGAGAATGCCCAGAGCGCACTCCCGCCTCGCGACGCCGAGGTCGAGCGCGGCAAGGCAGCTAATAAGGCACAGCCCGATATTCGTGGGTGAGCTGCGGTGAGCCAGACCCACGGGCGGACGCTCCTGATAGTTGTCCGGGGGCAGAAAGTGATCAGAGGCCGTGCAGAATTCCTCAAAGAAGCTCCATATTTTAGACGCGCAGGCGAGCAGATAACGCCTGTCCTCCTCAGATAGCTTCGAGGAGGGCTTTTTCTTCGGCTGCGAGAGGGAATATGCTGCCGCCGGAGATAAAATCCAGATGAGCCCTACGGTTTCTCCTAAAATTGAGGGCGCGAAAATGAGGAGCACCAGCCCCAGAGCGCAGGACGGCCACATCATCGCGAAGTATTTGAGCGCACGGCTCTTGACCCCATCGAAGGCGGAGGCGGGGGTCCAGTTGAGCATATTCCGATGCGAGACGAGCATTCGCCAGAGGGCTGTCCCCGCGGCGCTCAGGCAGACATAGCTCTCGTAGGGCAAAAGCAGCAGGCGAATGAGCGTCTGCATGAAAACGGCGTTCGCGCCGCGAAGAATATGACTGCGAAAGCGCAGTCTCGCGGAGGCGACGTCCTGAAACAGATTTCGATATACCGCCTGAACCAGCCTTGCGCAAAATGCCAAGAGCGCCGTGAGCGCGACAAATAAGGCCGCGCGGCTCGGCAGGAAGAAGGCGGTCAGGAAGGCGGCTAAACACGCCGGTGGAAAGAGGCTTCGCCTTACGCTGTCAAAGAGTCGGAACCTCTCAATGAGCGGCAGAGCCTTGCCGCGAGCACCCAGCCAGGGCGTGTTCTGCCAGTCGCCGCGCGTCCAGCGGTGCATCCGCTTGAAATAGGACAGCAAGTCTGAGGGGAAGCTGTCCAGCAGCTCGACGTCGCTCATGAGCGCGCCGCGCAGAAACGCGCCCTCCAGCGCGTCGTGGCTCAGAACGGTGTTTTCCGGGACTGCATTCTCCAGACACTCTCTAAAGGCCCGCACGTCGATGATGCCCTTTCCGGCGAAGCCGCCGCTGCTGAAGGCGTCCATATAGAGCTCGCTGCAGTCGCAGCCATAGGGGTCGCTGCCCCCCTGACCTGCGAAAACCCTGGAAAAGTCGCTCTTCTCAACGCTTCCCAGCGTTGTCGCCATGCGGGGCTGAATTACGGCGTGACCACGCACCACGCGGCGCAGCTTTTTGTCAACGACCGCATGGTTTAAGGGGTGGAGCATCGCTCCGATGAGCATAGAGGCGCTCTCCGGAGTAAGGCGGGTGTCCTCGTCCAGAGTCAGGATATATCGCACGCCGCGCAGGGAGAGCGCGCAACCGGTCAAGCAGTTTGCCGCGCTTGCCTGCCCGTCAAGCAGCCGCGCAAGCTCAACAATCGCGCCGCGCTTGCGCTCGTGCGCCATATATTTTCCGTCGCGCTCATTGAAAACGCGCTCGCGCAGGAACAAAAAAAATCCCCCGCCGTATTTGGCATTCAGCTTGTCTATTTCGCTTTTGATGGCGGAGATTATCTCCTCGTCGCCGTGGGCGCTTTTCTCCGAAAAGTCCGGCAAATCGCCCAGAACGCCGAAGAGCAAATTCGCTCCGGCGCGGGAATTGGCAAGATAATATTCCTCCAGCCTGCGCGCGAGAGTGCTGGCGCCACCCGCGCTCGTCAGCAGCGCAGAGATTACGCAGAGCGTGCGCCCGGCGGCGGGCACGCCGTCCTCAAGCTCCATGCGCGGCACGTGCGCCGGGGGCAAAAAGCGTAGGAGAAGCGCGTCGGCCATGAGCTTTACCAGCTCGAACACCGGAACGAGAAGCAAAAAGAAGGCCGGAAGCCAAGTCAGGAGAAACGCGGCAAGCGCGCTTGTAATAAGGGTCAAGAAAGAAATTGAAAAAGTATAAATCGCGCCGGAGGGGCGCTTTTCCTTCTCGCCGAGCGGCTTTATAAAGAGAAAGTGGCCGATGTGCCGCTCCCGCTCGTCAAAGGCAGAGCGGCTCATATAGAGCACGCGCTCGGCGACGCGAAGCTCGTTTACGCGCAGCTTCTTTGCAAGCTGCGCCGTGCGCCGCTTATAGTGCGCGCGGGTTTTCTCACTCATCTCGGAATAAATTCCGGCGGGGTCGGCCTTATATAACTGCTCCACGCGGTCTATGTCCTCAAGCAGCTCGGACAAATCTAGGGTAGAGAGAATTCGGAAGGAGGAAAAAAGCCGCTCGGCGGCGAGTGATGCCTCCGACGTCAGAACGCCCTCGCCATAGAGAGAGCTTGTCTCATGCAGCAGCGCGGCGCGGAGCATCGCCGGAAGCAGATAAATCTCGCGCTCATTTAAAACATAAACGCTCTGGCAGCCCTTGAAAAATTCGCGTGCTCGCGTCTCGGTAAGACGGCCGTCGCCTGCTCTCACGAGGCTCAGACAGAGCTCAAAGAGCACCGCTCGTCCCTTCACACAGGGCAGCTTCGCACCTAAGCGAAATTCGCCGAGGGCCTTTTGCGCCTCGCCCCGAGCTAAAAAAAAGTTGTCCAGCAGCCATTCCGCCGCCGTGGGCACGCTTTTCGCGCCGCCATATATCTTCGAGAGCTGATCGTGACGCACGGAGAGCATAGAAAGAGCACGCCTTGTCTCCCGCGCCGTACCGGAAAGGCGAGTTTTCCCCGTGGGACGCAGGAGCCTTGCCATGTTTTCGCCGTAAACGGCCAGCCCATCGTCCTCGATAGTCAGTCCATTGCCGTAAAAAGACATATAGAACCTCCACTACTTTTTACTACTCTCGATAATCTTTTACAGTTTTTCCTATGTACGGCGTATTATTCAAGATTTGCTGTAAAGTAAAAAAGCTTGACAGCCGCGGCAATCTAGTGTATAGTGAAGAGCACTTGGCAAATTTGCCTGTTTAATAGGAGGTTCGCGCGTGGCTCATAACACCTATGAGATGACAATGCTGCTGGACTTCTACGGCCAGCTTTTAACGGAAAAGCAGCGCGAGTGCTGCGATATGTATTATAATGAGGATTTTTCCCTCGCGGAGATAGCCTCGCTTCAGAGCATAAGCCGCCAAGGCGTGCGCGACACGCTCGTGCGCGCGGAGCTGTCCCTTCGCGACACAGAGGAAAAGCTCGGATTACTAGCGCGGGAGCTGGAGCAGAGAGAAATTTTAGATTCTATGGCGACAAAGCTAAAGCAGCTCGAGCCTCTCCTGTCGGACGAGGCAAAGAAGCTGGCTCTGTCGCTGACAGATGAACTTACAGTGCTGAGCAAGAGGTTGGGATATGGCGTTTGAGAGTCTCTCAGAAAAATTATCTGCCGCTTTCAAGAAGCTTCGCGGCAAGGGACGCCTGACCGAGGCGGACGTAAAGGAGGCCATGCGCGAGGTGCGCCTGGCTCTCTTAGAGGCGGACGTCAGCTACAAGGTCGTCAAGGACTTCGTCAAAAAAGTCAGCGAGCGCGCCACGGGCAGCGACGTTCTGGACAGTCTCTCCCCGGCGCAGACGGTCATAAAAATCGTCAACGAGGAGCTAATCTCTCTCATGGGCGGCGCGGGCGCGAAGCTGAATATCTCGTCAAAGTCGCCGAGCGTCGTAATGCTCGTCGGCTTGCAGGGCGCGGGCAAGACCACTAACGGCGCAAAGCTTGCGGGGCTCATGAAAAAACAGAGCAAGAGGCCTCTGCTCGTCGCCTGCGACGTATATCGCCCGGCGGCGATAAAGCAGCTCGAGACCGTCGGCGAAAAGCTCGGCATCCCGGTCTTTCAGATGGGTCAGGCAGACCCCGTCGCGATCGCCAAGGCCGCAATCGAACACGCCAAGCGCAACGGAAACGACCTTGTCTTTCTCGACACGGCGGGCAGACTCCATATAGACGAAAAGCTCATGGACGAGCTCAAGGCCATCAAGGCGGCGACAAGCCCGGCAGAGATTATGCTGGTTGTCGACGCGATGACAGGGCAGGACGCCGTGAACGCGGCGAGTGCCTTCGACGAGGCTCTGGGCATAGACGGCATACTCATGACGAAGCTCGACGGCGACGCCAGAGGCGGCGCGGCGCTGAGCGTTCGCGCGGTTACGGGCAAGCCCATAAAGTTCACCGGCACCGGCGAAAAGCTCGACAATATCGAGCCCTTTTATCCAGAGCGAATGGCGTCGCGAATTCTGGGCATGGGCGACGTGCTGACGCTAATCGAGAAGGCAGAAGCCAGCTTCGACGAGAAAAAAGCCCTCAAAATGGCGGAGAAGATGAAAAAAAATCAGCTCACCTTTGAGGACTATCTCGACCAGCTCCAGTCGCTAAAAAGCATGGGCGACATTAAGGACATCGCGGCAATGCTGCCCGGAATGGACTCCAAGGCGCTCAAGGGCGCGAAGGTAGACGAGGGCGCGATAAGCCGCACCGAGGCGATAATCCGCTCCATGACCCCCCATGAGCGGGCAAATCCGCAGGTACTAAACGGCAGCCGCAAGCGGCGCATTGCCGCCGGAAGCGGCGTCACAGTCGTGGACGTCAACCGCCTCATCAAGCAGTTTGAAATGATGCGCGGCATGGCAAAGCAGATGACCGCCGGGGGTAAAAAGGCCAAGCGTATGCAAAAGGGTATGTTCCCGTTTTAATTGAAGGAACCTCTGATTAAATCAACTGTGGCGCGGACAGCGGATATTTTTCCGCCATACTTCACAAAAAGCCTCGTGAATACATCCAGTATTCACTGCGTTTTTTATCTCGTCTGACGAAAAAATTTCTCGTTGCCGCATCCACGCGACTTAATCAGAACTTCCTTATAATTATAGAGAGACGGGGGAGAGCTTTCCCCTTGACAATGGAGGTGAAACAGATGGTAAAGATCAGACTTCGCAGGATGGGCGCAAAGAAAAATCCCTATTACAGGATCGTTGTTGCGGACTCCCGCAGCCCGCGCGACGGCAGATTTATCGAGGAGATCGGCGCATACGACCCCCTCACGAATCCCGCCACAGTGACGGTCAATTCAGAGCGCGCCAAGTATTGGCTCTCTCAGGGCGCTCAGCCGACCGAGACAGTCAGAGCTCTTCTGAAGAAGATTGACAATTAACAATTGACAATTAAGACGAAGAGCGGATATTAGCCAGTGAAGAGATTTTAGCAAAGCAGAGTAGTCAAATAAGATAATTCTCACGGAAAAGCGCGGGAATTTCGCGCGGTAGGAGAGCACCGGACATGAAAGAGCTTTTGACATTTATTGCGCAAAACCTTGTGGACACGCCCGAAGAGGTTAAGGTTACCGAGCGGGAGGAGCACGGGGAAACAGTTTTCGAAGTCCGCGTGGCGGACTCAGACATGGGCAAAATCATCGGACGTCAGGGGCGGATAGTCAAAGAAATCCGCATCCTCATGCGCTCCGTAGCCCAGAGACAGGGGAAAAAGGTGTCCGTGGAAATCATGGACTAGCATTAGGGAGGCGTGATGAGCCTCCCTAATACTGCAATTTGAAACGAAAATCGCGGCGTTGGAGAATCTTTAATGCAAAATTATCTTGAGGCGGGAAAAATCGTCAATACCCACGGCATACGCGGCGAGCTTAGAATCGAGCCTTGGGTGGATAGCGCCGAGTTTCTCGGCGGCTTTAGCCGCCTGTTTATAGATGGCGCGCCGTATAAACTCCTCGGCAGTCGGGTGCACAAGAGCTTCCTGCTGGCAAGTCTCGAGGGCGTTGACGACATTAACCGCGCAATGGTTCTCAAGGGCAAAACGGTCTATATCGACAAGTCCGAGGCAAAGCTGCCCGAGGGGGGCTTTTTCCTTGAGGACATTATCGGTGCGAGCGTCGTCACCGAGAGCGGGGACGAGCTGGGCAAACTCGCAGAAATCCTGCCCGCTCCTGCGGCGAACGTCTATATTGTCCGCGGCGACCGCGAGATTCTTATTCCGGCGGTGCCGGAGTTTATACTGAAAACCGATGTGGACGCGGGAGTTATTACCGTGCGCCTAATTGACGGGATGTGAAGCTTTGGAGGACGGGGAAAAGAAAAATCCGCTGCTGCGGATCGACATATTGACGCTGTTCCCGGACAGTATGCGCGCCGTCCTGGGCGAGAGTATCTTGGGCAGAGCAGCCCAGAAGGATATTATTGAGATAAATTGTATCCAAATTCGCGAATTCACCCACAATAAGCAGGGTCAGGTCGACGACTATACCTATGGCGGGGGCTGGGGCTGCGTGATGATGGCGCAGCCGCTAAAGAGCGCTCTGGACTTCGCGCGCGAGAGCGCGGCGGGGCGAAAAACCCGCATCATTTACCTCTCGCCGCAGGGAAAACGCTTCGACCAGCAAAAGGCGCGGCAGCTCTTGCGCGATTTTGACCATCTCGTGCTCATATGCGGCCACTATGAGGGCGTCGACGAGCGATTCATCGAAGCCTGCGTCGACGAGGAAATCTCCGTCGGCGACTATGTCCTGACGGGCGGGGAAATCCCCGCGATGCTTCTTGCCGACTGCGTCTGCCGGATGGTACCGGGGGTGCTCTCGAGCGAGGAGTGCTTCACCGGCGAGAGCCACTGGGACGGCCTCTTGGAGTACCCGCAGTACACCCGCCCGGAGGTCTGGGAGGGGCTGGCCGTGCCGGACATTCTGCGCAGCGGGCACCACGCGAACGTGGCAAAATGGCGGCGCAAGCAGTCAATTTTGCGCACAAAGGCTCGCCGCCCGGACCTCTTTGAGAAGCTTGTTTTCACGGAAAAGTCCGATATAAAGCTGCTCGCGGAAATCGAAGCCGAAACTGAAGCCGAGACCGCGGCTGAGTTTGAAATCGAGATGGAGGCTGAAATTGAGTCCGCGCTCGAAGCCGAGGCACATGGGGAATCTGGATATGGAGCTGACTGATTTCGCTACAATTCGCGAGCTGCTCGCGAGGCACGGCTTTCACTTTTCAAAATCGCTGGGACAAAACTTCTTAACGGCGGCTTGGGTGCCGGAGCGAATAGCGGATGAGGCTGGGCTTGATAAGTCAACCGGCGTTCTTGAGATCGGACCCGGAATCGGAAGTCTCACCCAGGCGCTCTCACGCCACGCGGGAAGGGTCGTCGCCCTCGAGCTGGATAGACGGCTGGAGCCTATATTAAATGAATCACTCGCGGGATTGGATAATATTGAGATTTTATTCTCCGATCTGTTGAAAACAGACCTGCCCGCGCTGGTACGCGACCGCTTTTCGGGACTGCGCCCCGTGGTCTGCGCGAACCTGCCGTACAATATAACAAGCCCCGCAATCTCCGCGCTCATCGAGGCGGGCTGCTTTGCAGACCTAACCGTCATGGTGCAGCGCGAGGTCGCGCGGCGTATCTGCGCGAAGCCCGGAAAACCCGAATACGGCGCCTTCGGGGTCTATGTCAATTGGCACACGGAGCCTCAAATCCTCTTCGACGTGCCGCCGAACTGCTTTATGCCGCGCCCGAAGGTAACGTCGTCGGTGCTGCGGCTCACGCCGCGAAGCGCCCCTCCGGCGCAGGTTTCGGACGAAAAGCTGTTCTTCCGAATAGTCAGGGCTTCGTTCAACCAGCGGCGCAAAACGCTGGAAAACGCCCTCGCCTCGGGTCTGCCGGAGTTTTCAAAACCGGTACTGCACGAGACGATTGTCGCCCTCGGTCTGGGCGAGAAAATTCGCGGCGAGGCTCTCGCAATCGCGCAATTCGCGCTTTTGGCGAATGCGCTAGCCGAACTATAGCGAAGTATGTCGGAGAATTTTCCGCCCGCAATTCTCCGAACCGGCGATTTCCCATCATTTCCAATATTTCCGGATTTTCTTGGGAAATGCCTATATCCTAAAATTCTAATGTGGTGAAGAGAAATGTCTCAAACAGATAAAAAACCCTCCGGCAAGAGAATAGTCGTCAAGGTCGGCACCTCCACCCTCACGCGGGAGGGCGGAAAAATCAATCTGCGCAGCTTCGATTTGATAGCGCGGGTGCTCTCCGACGTGCACAACATGGGACACGAGATTATTCTGGTGTCCTCGGGTGCAATCGCGGTCGGCGCGCACAAGCTCAGCATGGAAAAACGGCCGGAGACGCTGGAGCAAAAGCAGGCGGCGGCGTCCGTCGGCCAGTGCGAGCTGATGCACCTCTACGACAAATTTTTCGGCGAGTACGGCAAGACCGTGGGACAGATTCTGCTCAGCGGCGACGACGTCGACGATGAGGAGATCAGCCGCAACCTCATAAATACCTTCGACTCGCTCCTCAAGCTCGGCGTAATTCCGATCGTCAACGAAAACGACTCCGTCAGCTTCGCCGAAATCGAGACCCACGCGGAGGGGCACAAGGTGCTCGGCGACAATGACAAGCTCTCGGCGGTCGTCGCGGCGCTCTGCGACGCGCAGCTGCTGGTCATGTTCTCCGATATCGACGGCCTCTACGACGGCGACCCCAAGGGCGAGGAAAAGCCCCGCCTAATCCGCGAGGTGCGCGTCATCGACGACGACATAACGTCTATCGCCGGGGGCACGGGCACGAGCCGGGGAACCGGCGGCATGATTACGAAGCTGCAGGCCGCGCGGCTGACACAGAGCCGCGGCATTGATATGATAATTACCAACGGCTCCGCGCCCGAAAAGCTCTATGACATAGTCGAGGGAAAGAGCGTCGGAACCCTCTTCGTGGGAAAGAAGGTAGCAAGATGAACCAGATTGAGCAGCTCGGATTTTCGGCACGCGCGGCTGCAAGAGTGCTGGCGACGGCCTCGACGAGCCAAAAAAACCGCGCATTGGAGTTTATCCGCGCGGGGCTCTTGGAAAATACGGACGAGATTCTCGCGGCAAACCAATTGGACATTCAAAATGCCGAGAAAGACGGCATGAAAAAGGCCTTCACAGACAGACTCCTGCTCACGAGAGCCCGCATCGAGGGCATTGCCGCCGCTGTCGCGGAGGTTATCGCGCTGCCCGACCCCATCGGCGAGGCGATTTCCATGGCTAACCGCCCGAACGGCCTGACGGTCGCCAATGTGCGCGTGCCGCTGGGGGTAATCGGAATAATTTTCGAGTCGCGCCCGAATGTCACGGTGGACGCCGCCGTGCTCTGCCTCAAGAGCGGGAACGCCTGCATTCTGCGCGGGGGCAAGGAGGCGATTAACTCCAACATCGCGCTCTCAAATGTCATGCGCCGCGCCTTGGAAAAGGCCGGTCTGCCCGCCGGAGCGGTGGGGCTCGTCACGGACGCCACGCGGCAGAGCGCCGACGACATGATGACGGCGCGCGGTATTTTGGATTTACTGATTCCCCGCGGCGGCGGCGGGCTCATTGACGCCGTGGTCGCAAAGGCAAAGGTGCCCGTGATCGAGACCGGAAAGGGCAACTGCCACATCTATGTCGACTCCGCCGCCGACCTTGAAATGGCGGTGCGGCTCACTCAAAACGCCAAGTGCTCGAGACCGTCAGTCTGCAACGCCTGCGAGACCCTGCTCGTGGCGAGACCCGTCGCGGATTCGTTTTTAAAGCTGCTGCGCCCCGAAATGCTCTCCTCCGGCGTCGAGCTGCGCGCGGACCCCGAGGCGCTGGAAATTATCGGAGACGCCGCCATTCCGGCGCAGGAGAGCGACTGGCAAGCGGAGTATGACGATTTGATTCTCGCGGTGAAGGTGGTCTCGGGACTGGGTGAGGCGATAGAGCATATCGAGAAATATTCTACTCACCACTCAGAAACTATCGTAACAGGAGATTATTCCGCCGCACGTCGCTTTGTGAATGAGGTCGATTCGGCGGCGGTCTATGTAAACGCCTCCACGCGCTTCACGGACGGCGGGGAACTCGGACTCGGCGCGGAGATCGGCATCTCCACGCAAAAGCTCCACGCGCGCGGCCCCATGGGTCTGCGGGAGCTGACGAGCAACAAATACATCATCTATGGCGACGGACAAGTAAGGTAATTTATAATGAACATCTCAGTAATCGGAAGCGGCGCCTGGGGAACGGCACTCTCGCTCCTGCTGCTTGAAAACGGACACTCCGTCACGCTCTGGTCATATTACGACCACGAGACGCAGGAGATGAAAAGCCTCGGAGAAAACCACTTTCTCCCGGGGGTTCCACTGCGCGGCGATTTAATACTCACCTCTGAGCTCGACTGCACGCGAGACGCCGAGGCGGTCGTTCTGGCAACGCCCTCCTTCGCGGTACGCGAGACCGCCGAGCGGCTCTCGCGGGTAATCGGCGCGGGCGTACCCGTGGTCTCGGTTGCAAAGGGCATAGAGCGCGGCTCGGACAAGCGCCTGAGCGAGGTTATTTCAGAGGTCTTTTCGGGCAAAAACCCCGTCTGCGCCCTCTCGGGACCCTCCCACGCAGAGGAGGTCGCGCGGCAGTTCCCGACGGCCGTTGTCGCGGCGTCGCAGGACGTCTCCGTCGCGGAGCGGGTACAGGACCTCTTCATGAACAGCCGCTTTCGCGTCTACACCACCGACGACATCATCGGGGTGGAGCTGTCCGGAGCGCTCAAAAACGTAATCGCGCTCTGCGCCGGCTGCTGCGACGGAATGGGCTTCGGCGACAATACCCTCGCGATGCTCATGACGCGGGGTCTGGCGGAAATCTCGCGCCTGGGGCTCGCGCTCGGCGGCAGACCGGAGACCTTCGCGGGACTTGCGGGCATGGGCGACTTAATCGTCACCTGCACCTCGCGCCACTCGCGAAACCGCCGCGCCGGGGTTTACCTCGGGCAGGGACTGCCCCCCAAACAGGCACTCGAGCGCGTCGGCGCGGTTGTGGAGGGCTATTACGCCGCGAGAGCGGGCTTAGAGCTTGCGCAGCATAGCGGCGCGGAAATGCCGATCACCGAGGCGATTTACGAGGTTTTGTATAACGAAGCCCCCCTGCGCGAGGCCTTCGAAAGCCTCATGTCGCGAGACAAAAAGCCGGAAAAGGGTTAACCCTTTTCCGACTTTATAATTGAGAATTGAGAATTGAAAATTGACAATTAAAGGAGTCGCCGGTGGCGACAGAATTTTTTCGTCCCGCCCGCAGGCGTTTTATAATGTGTCGCGCTTTGCGCGACTCCACTAATTCTCAATTCTCAATTGTCAATTGTCAATTCGCCATTCTCAGCGTAAACTCCGCCTTCGTACCGCCGCTGGCACTCGCACTCAGCCGAATCGTCCCGCCGTGCGCCCTAATAATCTCGCGCGTGATATAAAGCCCCAGACCCATACCGCCGGAGCCGGAGACGCCCCTGTCAAACTCGTGCCCGACGAGACTTTCGGGAATGCCCGCGCCGTCGTCGGTAACCGAAACAGTAACAAATTCCTGCCCGGCTTCAGCCGAAATCTCGACCCGCCCCTGCTGCGTCGCCGCAATGGCGTTAGAGAGTAGATTCGACATTGCCCTTGCCAGCAGCGTCGCGTCGCCGAGCACACTCGGCAGCTTAGTCGGCAGACTGAGCGTGAGAGAGCAGCCCCGTTCGTCGGCAAGAGGTCTGAATTCGTCGGCGGATTTGCGCAGAAGGCTCGCCGGATCAAGCGCAGTCATGACCCTGTCAAACTCCTCCACGAGAGCCATATCTAGTGCCGTCTGCGCAAGCTCGGCGACCTTCATGGTCTCCTCCTTGGCGAGGAAGAGCGACTCGCGCGACTTTGCGCTCCCAACGCCCTCCGCCTCCGGAAGGTTTCGCAGCGCGCGCTGAAGGTTCAGCGAAATGACGGTCAGCGGCGTTTTCATCTCGCGGGTGAGATTGGCAAGATACTGCGTTTTCACGAGTAGTAGGTTGTCGAGGAAGAGATTTTGCGCCGCAAGCTCCGCCGCCTGCCGCCGCGCCCGACCATAATCCAGCGCGAGCAAAACGCACTGGCTCAGCAGCAGGAACAGATTCGACACGACGCCTGCCATATAAAGCCTGTCGCCCCAGATCAGCTTCGTGAGGACGCCCCAGACGCAGAAAAGCCCGATTGCCGCGAGATAAAGCCCCATAAATGGCTTGTCGGTTGCCTTTTTAGAGCGAATTCCGGCGATGAACAGGACAACCATCGGCAGAAAAGTCAGCGCCGCCATGATATAAACCCCGCCCTTAAGGATCACTAAAGGCGCGCAGCCCAGAATCGCCAGAGCGTAAAACCCCTTCCAGAGCTTCCCGCGCCGCCCCGGCGGAAACTTGATGCCGAAGGCCAGATGCGTGAACACAACAATGAGCGCCGTTCCCAAAGGTATGAGCGAAAGATATACCCAGAGCAGCGCGGCGTTCATCCCCTGCGGCAGCAAAAGCTGGGCAAAGCCGTTAGTCTCCAGAAAAAACCTCACAGCCTGCACCAGACATATGAGCGCAAAGACGGCATAGATTTTCTCGCGGCGGTTACTTATAAAGAGCGCCGCGTGATAGAGCCCCATCAGGAGCACGGCGCCGATAAAGGCCGCCAAAACTATCCTGCGGGCAATTTGGTCTCGAAAGAGAACCTGCGCTCTGCCGACCAGAAGGTCATAGCGCAGACCGCTCTCCGCCCAATTAAAATTGGCCGCCTGAATTATAATCTCAGCCTCGCCCAAGCTCGTTTCAAAGGTTACAAGCTCGTTGCGCAGAGAGGAGGAAAAGCCCTCCGAATATGAGCTGACTGTCCCCGCGCGGAAAACGGTTTCGCCGTTAATGAATACCGCGCTGGCGTTCGGAATCTCCGGCACAAAGAGTGCAAGGCTGCTCTCGTCGGTCTTGAGCTTTAGGCGATAAGTCGCGCAGCCGTAAAGGGGATAGCCCTCTCGCGACCAGTCGGAGGGCACGGAGATAAGCTCAAAGTCACCAGCCTCGCCGGAGGCGAAATCCGCCGGAGTTAAAAGCTTACCGTAATAAAACTCCCAGTCCCCGCCAAGCGTGAAGAGAGTCTCGTTCATTTGCTCGCCGCGCAAATCAAGCGTGCCGTTTGAAGCGCGCCCAAGCTCCCGGTCGTATGGATACGACAAAAAGTAGAACACCGCCGCGCACAGTACGAGGATTCCGCATAATATTACGTAAAAACCTGTCCGTTTCAAAGAAAACGCCCCGCTATCATATGTGTTGGTAAGACTCATCCTTGCTTAAGTAACTAACAAACAATCGATAGACAGTCTGTAATTAGTTTAGTGTAACACAAAATGCAACCTAATGTAAACTAATAAGCGGTTTACCGAAGCAATTTCGGCAAACCGCTTATATTATAGGGTTACATTTGTTATTTTTTGTTATTATTTGTAATAGTGTCGAACAAACCACACACTGGCTAACTCAACTTGCCGGAACAGAGGGGATTTCTCTTTTGAGCAGCGAAGGCTGGCAGGTGCTGCTGCGAACCTTTAGGGTGCCGGAGGTTTGAATCTTGACAGAGTTCGGATGGGGGTTAAAAATGGTGTCAATGAGGAGCTTTACCGCCCATTTTCCAATGTCAACGCGATGAACCCTCATGGTGGTCAGCGGCGTGTCGATCAGAGAAGCGGAGACAATATCGTCAAAGCCCATGACAGAAATATCCTCCGGAACGCTGAGACCGGCGTCCTTCAGGGCGCGCATCGCGCCGATGGCGATAGCGTCGTTATCGCATACCAGAGCGCCGGGCAGCTCGGGATGGGTATCTAAAATCGCCTTCATATCCTCATAGGAGTCGGAGACCCCCGGCAACACGCTGAAAAGGTGGTCGGGAATCAGCTCCAGCTTATGAGAATCCAAAGCGCCCAAGAAACCGGCGAAGCGCTCGTTAAAATTGTTTATTCTTACTTTGCTCCGGACATAGCCGATTTTACGGTGCCCGATTTTGTATAGATAGTTAACCGCCTGCCTCACGATTTCGGCGTTATTCATGACAACGCAGTTCATGTTGAAGGAGGGAAGATAGTTATCGATTACTACGAGCGGCACATTGAGATTTGTGAGCAGACGAGATTCCTTTTCATGAAGACAGGTCCCGAGGAAGATAACGCCCATAGTCTGGCTGGAGCGCACGAGCTTCAGAGTGTCCTCAAGCGTATCGCTCGTAACGGTGGTCAGGATTAGGTTATAGCCCAGCTTGCGGGATTCAACTTCAACTGTGTCGATGATTTCGGAGATGAAATTGTCATTTTTCTCCGGGATAAGACCGGAATCATTATATTTCAGAAAACAAATATTCCCGTTAATCTTCGCGACGGTGGCGCCGCGCCTGTTAGAACTGTAACCATATTCATCCAGCAATTCCAAAACACGCTTGCGCGTCTGATCGCTGACGCCTGCTCGGTTGTTCAGCACAATTGATACAGTGGAGGGGGACACACCGGCGATTCTCGCTATGTCTCGAACTGTCATTGTAAAGCAATCCTTTATTATGTATTTTAGAAAGCTATTGTTTTTTTCAACAGCTTACTAGTTGAATAATTAGTCTTATTATACAATGCTTGCGAAGACAATGCAAGGAATTTCCCATAATATCGTTCATTATTTCACAAAATTTACCCAATTGGTTACAATAAGTAACAGAATATTGCACGAAATTACATTAGTTACATTCAATCAGTTACAACCTTTGTCAAAAAAGCCTCAGAATTTTCCGCACCCGTCCTTCGTTTGATTCACGACGACGGCGCCCGAGCGGGGGCGCATCGCGCCCCCGCTCGGCATTTGAATAAGAGGATTAAACGTGATAAACCACTTGTCCGGTGGAAATTACATGCTTTACAAAGCCGCTTTTGTCCTGTGTAGTATCGAGCATATGCGGCTCAATATCCCAACTTATATCATACGCTAAATTCCAAAGCCGTGAATTAGCTTTCAGCCAGTCGCCCTTAAAGCCATTGAAAACTATACCAACGTCAATATCGCTTTCCTCGCTCGCGGCTCCCTTTGCGTAAGAGCCGAACAAAATAACAGCGGCGGGAGAAAACTCTTTTTTCACAGCGTCAGCATAGCGCTGTACTGTGTCTATAACTGCTGCTTTATCCAACATAAAAGCTCCTCCGTTCCAGCCAGCAATTCGCGGCATATTTCGGCGTTCAGCCCCGCCGCGAGAGCTTCTTTATATTCCGGGTATCTCGCTTCAATATTCATCGGATTAAGGTTTTTAATAAACGCTTTTTGCTCGTCTGACATTTTGACATACAGCCCGCCGCGCTCGGCCAGTTTGAGCAAGTGATGAGTTTTAGGCGGCATTTTGCCCTCGGCACATTTGGCGGCAATAACGGCTTTCAATGCCTTTTCAATTGTCTGATGGCACATAAAGCCGACATACAAATACCGTTTGCCCTTCAGCATAACCTTAGCCGTTTCCATATCGTAGTCGGCAAGAGCAAACCAATATTGCGCTCTTTCGTCCAAAGCGAGGCACCTCCTTCGGTAAAAGTATTGTCCAGTCATGCGGATTTAACTATACAATAATAATATTACATAAAAGCGCAGAAAAAAGCCCCTATCTGTCCCACTTGGCTTCCAGCTGCTCTACCTGTTCGGCGAAACGCGCCAAATCCTTGTTCGGGCGGCCGGAGCTTGCACGCGCCGTGCGCAATAGCGCTTCGCAGGCGGAAATGAGCCTACCCAGCGCGCGTTGAGAGCGCTCATCGCGCGAGGGACCGCGATTAGGCTCGGGCTTTATGATTTTAATGCCCGTCGTGCGCGTGATAACGCTGTCCGTCATGAGATCCCAGCTCGTCCCGCTGTAGGGCGCCTCAACCTCCAAAGAGCGCTCGTCGCGCAGCGTCTGAGCAAAGAGCTCGACAACGGCGTCCTCGCCGTGGTTGACAAAAACGCGCTTCGGAGCCCTTTTAAAGCCCGCCGCCCAGTCTAGCAGACCCTGCTTGTCGGCGTGCCCGCTGGAGCCGGGCATATTTGCGATTTCCGCCGCAACGCTAATCTGCTCGCCGAAGAGCTTTACGCTTTTCGCCCCGTCCAGCAGCGCGCGTCCGAGAGTTCCTTCGGACTGATAGCCCACGAAGAGAATAATAGACTCCGGCCGCCAGAGATTGTGCTTTAGGTGGTGGCGGATTCTCCCGGCCTCGCACATTCCGGAGGCGGAGAGTATGACCTTGGGCGTCGAATCTAGGTTAATCGCCTTCGATTCCTCAGCGGATACCGAGGTGTGCAGCCCCGGAAAGACCAAGGGGTTGGTGCCGTGCTCGAGCAGGGCGCGGGTGTCCGAGTCGAAGCAGTCGGGATTACTCTGGAGAAAAACCGCCGTAGCCTCGTTTGCCATGGGGCTGTCCACATATACGGGAAAGCCGTCGTGACCGTGCACAAGACCGTCCTGCTTAATCTGCCGGATGAGATATAAAAGCTCCTGCGTGCGCCCGACGGCGAAGGAGGGGATAACGACATTCCCGCCCCTATCCAGCGCGCGCTCAATGCAGTCGGCGAGAATCGGCGCGACGAAAGGGGCTTTCTCATGCAGCCTGTCGCCATAGGTGGA
Source organism: Oscillospiraceae bacterium (assembly GCA_031262405.1). GTDB lineage: Bacteria > Bacillota > Clostridia > Oscillospirales > Oscillospiraceae > UBA2658. Next base: position 25,399 of record JAISHS010000022.1, read on the forward strand.
CTCGATTACTAAGTAATCCGTCTCCTCCACAAGAACCGGCTCTTTTAGAATGGGCTTGTTCTTGTTGCCGACGTCGCCGCTGAAAACAATCTTGCGCTCGACTCCGTCCTCCGACATGAAAATCTCGATGCAGGCGCTGCCGAGCAGATGCCCGATATCGGAGAAGCGGATGGTTACATTCTCGAGAATCTGTCGCTTTTCCCCGTAGCGGCAGGGCGCCATCGCCTCAAGGGCAAGCCGCGCGTCATTGGTGTCATAGAGCGGCTCATAGGGCTTTTCACCCGCGCGCTGAGCCTTCCTCGAGCGCCACTGCGCCTCCTGCTCCTGAATGTGCGCGGAGTCCATGAGCATAATCCTGCATAGATTAACCGTCTCCTCCGTGGCATAGACGGAGCCGGCAAAGCCGTTTTTAAAGAGCAGCGGAAGCTTTCCCGAGTGGTCTATGTGCGCGTGGGTGAGTAAAACAGCGTCGATAGCCGAGGGGTTAACGGGTATTTCTTTATTTTCAAATGTATCAGAGCCCTGCTCCATGCCGCAGTCAACGAGCAGGCTCTTCCCGCCGACCTCGAGCAGCGTACAGCTGCCCGTAACCTCGTGCGTCGCCCCCAGAAATGTAACCTTCATAGCATAATAACCTCGTAGAGTTTTGCCCCGCAGGGCAAAATAAATTTAAATCGTTTTTTTCAGCGGCGTGTACGGTGAAAAAAACTCTTCTCAGCTTGCGAGTGCCGCGCAGCGGCGCGTTGCAAGCTGCAACCAAACTGGCGGAAAAGGGCGAAGCCCTTTTTCGACAAGCGCTAGCAGCAGCCAAAGCCAGGGCAGCAGAACAGATCAAACAGACACAGCGGCAGGCAGCAGGGATATCCGCCTGCCGAGTTCGGATAGCCCTGACCATAGCTTTGATAGAAGGAGCCGCCGCGGCGAATCTCCTCTAAAAGCGTTCTATAGTCGTTGTTGTCCGGCTCCATATTAACAGCGCGCGTCGCCTGCTCCATCGCGGCAACGCGGTTGCCGAGCCCGTAGTTGGCAAGCGCGCTGAGATAATACCATCGCCCCTCCCGCTCGTTTTCGGGAACCGTCGCGAGCGCAGAGAGCGCCTCCTGAAAATGCTGAGAGCGGATATAGTTAAGCGCCGCCGTATAGGCGGTGTTCCCGCCGCCCGAGGCGCCCCTCGCGCCGCCGAAGCCTCCGAAGCCACCGAAATTCCCAAAGCCTCCAAAGCCGCCGAAACCGCCGCCTTCGGAACCATATTGCCCCCAGCCGCCCTGCGCATTTGCCTGCGGATTCTTTATCTGATCATAGGCGGCGTTAATTTCATTCATGCGCCGCTGGGCATTCTTATTGCCGGGGTTCAAATCCGGGTGATATTTCTTCGCCAGGGCGCGATAGGCTTTTTTTATCTCCTCATCGCTAGCCCCATGCGGGACGCCGAGTACCTTGTAGGGGTCGTCCATGCTCATCTCCTTATTTTCGCTTTCTTCCGCTTCTCCCGCCGCTCATATCTCGTCCAGACGCCGGAATATAGAATATTCCTCAAAAGCTCCGCATCCTCGACAATAGGCAGCTTCTCATAAGCCAGCGTACAGTTTCCGATGAGAACTGTCAATAGCTCCAGAAAAAATTTCTCGTCCGCGCCCTGACCTTGAAGCCCCGCCAGCGGGTTATATCGCCCTCGCCGCGCGTCCGTTTCCAAATCCATGAACGCGTCCATGATGTAAATAAACTCTCCCAAAAAGCCGCCCATCGCGCGCAGAGTCTCCTGCCAGCGGTCTTCTTTATATACAAAAAGCTCCGCCATAAGCTGCCCGAAGAGCTTAGAGCCCGCATCCGGATCGGCTCTTCCCGAGGCCTCGAGCGCAGACAGAGCGTCGATGCAGCTCGTCATCGCGCCGCACTGCCTCGGCCAGAGCAGCGACACCTTCCGAAACTTGCGCCGGAGCAGCCGCGCGTAAACCAAACTTAAAAAATCCCGCTCGTCCTGCCAGTTGTCCAGCGCGTTGAGATAACTCAGAGCCACCGTCATATCGGCGGCATAAGCGGAAAGCTCGCTCGTCTCATAGTCGTGCTTCTTCACCGGATGAATAAAGCACCGCTCACAGCCAAAGCAGCCCTCCGGCTCATAGAGCGAGGACAGCGTCAATACTAAAAACGCCATATCGTAATTGAGCGCAATCCTCCCCAAAAACCCGTGCCGCTGCTTTAAACTGCGGCAAAGCCCGCAATAGACCGCCTTATAGCGGTGCTTTTGCTCCTCGGATAGCGTTTCGGCATTCGCCGTGACGAAGCCGAACATCAGGTTTTCCTCTCAAAACCCGTGCCGCACCTCTTACATACGATGCGGATTTTTCCCTTGCCGCGCGGCACGCGCAAAGCCGCCCCGCAGGACGGGCACTTGAAAAACTTAAATTCGCGCCGCTGGTTCCACATATCCCGCCGCAGGCGGAAAAAGTCCTTGAAAGCCTGCTTCGCCTGCAGGTATTTGGCGTTCTCGTCCCGCCGCGCGGCTAGCTTTCGGGAAAACATCCGATAAACCGTGTATAGAATCACCGCGAGCGCCGCGACATAAACTAGGTCCCTGATACCACTCGGCAGGAAGATAGAGATGACGATCAGCACGAGATAGACTATCGAAAGAAAGCGCGTAAACGCGTCTCCTCCATAGCGCCCGGACATAAACCTTGTGAATTTCTGCCGCAAATCAAAACCTCCTTTGCCGGAAGAGGGCTGAACTAATTATTCTCGAATTGACTATTATACAACTCCGCGTAAAACCCGCCCTGCGCGAGCAGCTCCTCATGGGTGCCGCGCTCGACAATCTCGCCGTCGCGCAGTACCAAAATCAAATCGGCACTCTTTATTGTAGACAATCTGTGCGCGATTATGAATGAGGTGCGACCGCGCGTTAGCGCCTCCATCGCACGCTGAATCTGAATCTCCGTGCGCGTATCGACAGAGCTTGTCGCCTCGTCGAGTATCAGCAGCGGCGCATTCTCTACAATCGCGCGCGCGATTGTAAGCAGCTGCCGCTGCCCGTCAGAGAGCGAAACGCGCTCGCCGAGATCGGTGTCATAGCCCTCCGGCAGGGTGCGGATGTAGTGGTCTAGCCCGACCATCTTGCAGGCAGAGACCACCTGCTCATCGGTGACTCCCGGAATGCTATAGGCTATGTTCTCGCGGATCGTCCCGTCAAAAATCCAGGTGTCCTGCAGAACCATGCCGAACAAATTGTGCACGCACTCGCGCGTCATCCGTTTTTCGGGAATGCCGTCAATGAGTATCTCGCCGCTGCCCGGCTCATAAAACCGCATGAGCAGATTTACAATCGTCGTCTTGCCGCTGCCCGTCGGACCCACAATGGCAACCTTCTGCCCGGGAAGCGCCTTCGCGGAAAAGTTCTTGATTACGGGCGCACCCTGCGAGAAGCTAAAGCTCACGTCCGTAAACTCGCCCTCGCCGCGTGCATCGCGCCCCCTAACCGCGCCCTCTTCCTCGGGATGAAGCGCCTTCGCGGAAAATTTCTTGACAAGGGGCACGCCCGGCGTATAGCTAAAGCTCACGTCAACAAACTCGACCTCGCCGCGCGTCTCATGCTCACTGATAGCTCCCTCTTCCTCCGGCGAAAGCTCCTCCTGATCGAGAAACTCAAACACGCGCTCGACCGCCGCCGCGGCGGACTGGAGCGTCGTCGCCGCCTGCGCAAACTGGTTCAGCGGCTGGGAAAACAGCCGCACATATACGATAAAGGCGACGATAACCGAAAAATCCATCCTCCCGTCAAGCGCCAAGGCGCCGCCCACAACACAGACCGCAACAAAGCCCAGATTGCCGATAAAGCCCATGAGCGGCATCATAATTCCGCTTATGAACTGCGCCTTCCAGGCGCTCTCCAGCAGCTTCTTATTTATTTGAGTGAAGGTTTTTTCACTGCTGTCCTCCGCGTTATAGGCGCGGACGGTGTTGAGCGCGGCATAGATTTCCTCTATGTGCCCGTCAATTTTGCCGAGCTGCTTCTGTTGATTCTTAAAATACTTCTGCGACCTGCCGATAATGAGCGTCACCAAAACAAAGCCCAAAATCGTCGCACCGACGGCGACCGCGGCGAGCGTCGCGTCCGTTACGAACATCATAATGAGCGAGCCGAAGAAGAGGAAAAAGGCGCTCGTGAGCTGACCGACGCTCATATTGAGGGTCTGCGCCATGGTGTCAATGTCGTTCGTGACCCGCGAGAGAATGTCGCCGAAATTCACCTTGTCAAAATAGGCGAGGGTGAGTCGGTTAATCTTCGAGCTTATGTTCTCGCGCATGGAATAGGACAGCTTCTGCGTGACCGTCGCCATAATAAAGCCCTGACCATAGGCGCAGAGCGCGCCGACGCCGTAGACAATAATCAGCGTAATTCCAATCCGCGCCGTCTCCGCGAGATCAAGCTTTGCCGAAAAATCCCCCGCCGCGAGGGACATTATATAGTCCTCCACGAGCTTCGTCATCGCGCGGAGCCTGTCGGGCCCGACGATTACGCAGATTGCGCCGACCGCTGAGAGGATAAAGGCGGCTATAATAACCCTGCCATAGGGCTTGGCAAAGCCGATGAAGCGGCCGAGCGCCGCCTTAAAATTCTTGGGCTTTTCAAAGCCCCCGCGCCCGGGTCCGCCCGGCCCCGGGCCGCGTCTCATGGGAGGAGTTCTTCTGTCGTCAGGCATTTTTCAGTTCCTCCTCCGATAACTGCGAATAGGCAATCTCGCGATAGACCTGACAGTCTCGCATCAGCTCGTCGTGGGTGCCGATTCCAACGGTCTGTCCGTTTTCAAGCACTATAATCTTATCCGCGTCGCGAATAGTGCCTATCCGCTGGGCTACGATGAGTCGCGTAGAGTCTGAAAGCTCCTCGTTAAGGGCGCGGCGAAGCTGCTTATCCGTCTTGAAATCCAGCGCGGAGAAGGAGTCGTCAAAGATGAAAATCTCGGGCTCGCGGCAGACCGCCCGCGCGATGGAAAGCCGCTGCTTCTGACCGCCGGAGACGTTCGCGCCGCCCTGAGCAATGCGCGAGTCGTAACCTTCCTCCATCTTATTAATAAATTCGTCGCCCTGAGCAATTTTCGCCGCATATTTAATCTGCTCTATTTCCGGCTCGGGTTTGCCGTTGTCTCCGAAGGCTATGTTACTGCTAACGGTGCCGGAGAACATGACGCTCCTCTGCGGAATATAGCCCAGTCTGTCGCGCAGCTGCCTTAGGGTATACTGCCGCACGTCGACGCCGTCCACTAAAACCGTCCCCTCCGTCGCATCATAAAAGCGGGGGATAAGATTGACGATAGTCGATTTTCCGCTGCCCGTCGAGCCGATAAAGGCAACTGTCTCGCCGCGCTCGGCCTTAAAGGAGATGTTCTTTAATACATAGTCCTCCGCGCCCGGATACTTAAAGCTCACGTCCCGAAACTCAACGGTGCCCTTCAGCTCCTGTGAAATCTCCGCTAGGCCCGGCCCGTCGAGAACGCTGGAGGGGGTGTCCAGAACCTCGTTGATACGCCGCGCGGAAACGAGCACGCGCGGGAGCATTACGAAGATGAAAACCATCATAACAAAGCTCATTACAACCTGCATGGCGTAAGAGGAAAAGACGACCATATTAGAAAAAAGCGTCAGCTTGTCAAGAGCCTGCGCCCTATCAATGAGCGAGGAACCGATCCAATACACCGAGAGGGGAAGTCCGCTCATAACCAGGTTCATACAGGGCATCATAAAGCTCATAGTCCGCGTGGTGAAAAGATAGTTCCCCGTTAGGGCGCGGTTTGCCTTGCGGAATTTGCTCTCTTGATATTTTTCCGCGTTATAGGCTCTCACCACGCGCAGCCCCGTCAGGTTCTCGCGGGTTATAGCGTTTAGGTTGTCGGTGAGGGTTTGAATCTTGCGAAAGCGCGGGACAACAAGCGTAGAGATAAAGGATATAACGAGCACGATAAAGATCACCGCAACGCCGGTGGCAAGCGTCCATTCGCTAGTTCCCTTTCCGGCAATCTTGACCAGAGCCCAAACCGCCATAATCGGCGCGCGCAAAACCACTTGCATACCCATGGCAATCAGAAACTGCACCTGTACCACGTCGTTGGTAGAGCGCGTAATGAGGCTGGCGGTTGAAAAGCGGTTGACCTCGCCCATGGAAAAGGAGAGCACCTTGCGGAAGACCTCAAGCCTAAGATTACTGGCAAAACCGGCGGAGATGCGCGCGGCAAAAAAGCCAACTATAATCGCCAGCGCAAGCGAGCCTAAGGCGCAGGCAAGCATCTTCGCGCCCTCGTTCCATATTTCGGCGGCAGTGCCTCCGGCGGGAATCAGACTCGTGATATTCGTCATAAAGTCCGGAATACGCAGCTCAAGATATACCTGACCGGCAACGAAGGCCACGCTCAGCAGCACCGCCAGCCACTCCTTGGCAGTCAGCCGCTTTAACAGTTTCAGCATTAATGTTCCTTCTTCTCTTCAAAATGGATAATAGACTTCAAGGGGCAACTGCTTGCCCCTTGTTAAGTGTAACCCTATAAAGTATATACTACGTCAATTCATTGTCAACCGCCGCACCTAAATGAAAAGTAAAATTATTGTAAAATTTGCCTTCCGCGTAAATGTTTATACTTGTTTATACTTGCCGCCTCCAATAAATTCCCTAAGGAGCGCGTTATCGGGGATCAACTCCGCCGAGACCGGCTCAAAGAGGTCAAAGGCGGTATAAATCTTCTTGAGCTCCGCGCTTCGCTCACAGTCGGGCACGTTTAGGAAGAAGCTCTGCGCGAAGCCGCGCATAAGCCCCACCTCATAGGGAAGGGAGGAGTCAAATCTGAAATTGGCCTTGCCCTTAAAGGGACCTATATAGTCCTTCTCGCCGCGCCTGATGTTCCCCCAAAGCTTCATCGTATATTCCGGAGCCGCCCCGCGATACAGCTTATCGCGCACCAGCCTGCGCACGAGCCGCATCCAGGTCCCTTTGAAGCAGACCTTGCCCGCCTCATCCTTAACGTCGCTGCGCGCGCTGATATAAAGCTTCATCGCCTCCGGCTGATAGTGCGTCACCATGTCGTTGAGCGCGTGAATGCCCTCCACAACCACAATCTCGTTTTTACCCAGCTTAATTCTCTCCGAGGGCTCACTCTCGCGCCTCTGCTGGGCAAAGTTATATGCCGGAACCTCAATCTCGCGCCCCGCCGCCAAATCCTCAAAGTGCCGCCCCAGAAGCTCCATGTCGAGACAAAAGGGCGACTCCAAATCCAGCTCGCCGTTAGGAAGCCTTGGACTCGTCTCATCCACCGTTTTGTAATAGCTGTCCATACCCAGCGCATAGGAGCCGATCCCGCGGCTTTCAAGCTCCTCCTCAATCTTCATAGAGGTCGTGGTCTTTCCGCTGCCGGAGGGCCCCGAAATCAGAAGAATCGGAGACTTCTCAATATTATACATCACCATGTCCGCGGCAAGCATAATCTTGTCGTGAAACTCCTCGTTGCACTCGCGCACAAATGAAGCCGGGTCCGCCCTAACGGCGCTGTTTATCTCCGCTAACTTATATGCCACTTCAGCTTCTCCTTATTTTCAACAATGCTTTCTATACTCTCTATATATTCCTTGGGATACTTCGGGTTGAAAATCCGCTCAATCCTCCCGCCGGGCAGACAAAGCTTCGTCGAGGCCCCGCCGCCGAGCGCAATCACAGAAAAAAGCTCCTCCATCATGCAGATGTTATATAAACTGCCCGTCCCGCCTTTTTCCCAGCCGACGTTCTCAAAGCCGCCGGACATATATTTCTGACGATAGAGATAGTATGGCGCAAAGCCCGCCTCATTAAGCGCGAAACAAGCCTCATCAAGCATTTTGCCGACGGCGCCCGCGTCCGGTCTCGCCGTATCTCCCAGCGTAATCGCCGAGCCCTTTTTAAGTGCCAGCGTGTGAATGGTAATATTCTCCGGCTTCATGGCCAGCACCGTCTCAAGCGTCGCGGCAAATTTTTCCGGACTGTCCGCCGGAAGCCCCGCAATGAGGTCCATATTGAGCTGGAAAGCCCCCGCGTCCCGCACCAGCTCCACAGCATTAACCACATCCCGCGCCGTGTGCCGCCGACCAATCGCCGCCAAAACACCGTCGTCCATACTCTGCGGATTGACGCTCACGCGCGTCACCCCGTGTTCCCGCAAAACCGCCAGCTTCTCCGGCGTAATCGTATCTGGCCTGCCGGCCTCCACCGTAATCTCCCGCAATAGGGAAAAATCAAAGGCCGCCTCGAGCGCACGAAACAGCGCATCCAGCTGCCCCGCCGAGAGCGTCGTCGGCGTGCCCCCACCGATATATAGGCAAACCGCGCGCCGCCCCGTCTCACGCAGAGCCGCACCAACCGCTTCAATCTCGCGAAAAAGCGCCGCCAAATAATCCGGAATCAGCCCCGCACTTTTACCCACATCGGCGGATACAAAGCTGCAATAGCTGCACCGCGAGGGGCAAAACGGAACCCCGACATAGACCCCCACATCCTCTTTAGCCAGCTGCGCCTTCACACTTCGCGCCGCCTTCGCCGCAGCCAGACACAGCCGCGCCCTATCAGAGCGCACCTCATACTCACGGCAAAACCTCGACACCGCCGCGCGCTCGGAAACGCCCTCGTCCAAAATTGCGCTCATGAGCTTCGCCGGTCGAATCCCGGTAAGGCTGCCCCAGACGGGCTTCTCCATACCGGCGCCTAGCGCCGCGCGGTAAAACGAGAGCTTAACGAGCCTGTCCAGCACCCGCTTGCGCACTAGTTCCCCCGCGCTATCGTCCTTTTTCTCCCGCGCCCGACCGATATAGCACCCGCCGCCGATCACCAGACGGCACACCGCGGTATAAAACCGCGCCCCCTCAAATAAGCGGCTCTCGCAATAATCACCCTCCGGCGCCGCCTCGGGATAAACCGGCCGCTCCTCCGGGAAAAACATAAGCAGCGCCTGCTCCAAACTATAGCGCAGCTCATGACCAATTAAATACAGTTTCATACACTAAACATAGACCCAATTACGACGATAGTCAAGGATTTTTTAATCCTTGACTATCGTCGTAAAAATAAAAGATATTAAATAATAAATAATAGACAGTCATTGCAATCGGCCGCTTTTTTATTGTGTCGCCTCCGGCGACTCCATAATTGTCAATTGTCAATTCTCAATTGTCAATTGGCTCTGCTCCGCAGGAGCCCTTACTTGTACTCAAAATCCGTCGCGCTATACATCCGCGCCTGCATATCCCCTTCCGACACCTCGCGCGTCACCGGCTCTATGTCCAGATTCTCCCTCAGCCAGGCGTTAGTCCGCGCGGAGTCAAGCGTCGCATTGACGTTTAAACCCCAGACAAACCTCTCGTTACCTAAGGGATCCAAAACCAAGCTCTTTGTATCGCCCGGCTGACTCTCCAAAGCGTCACGCAGCCAACTGAAGCTTAAGCTGATATGAAGGTCATAAAAGAATTGAGTATACTCCTTGTCGTCCGTTCTTAAAATCCAAGCCTGACCGATGTTACCGTCCTGCATATCGGGCAGAATGCACTCGGTGTAAAGCTCATAGGCCTGCTCCTGCGTGATCTCAATCGACTCATACTCGTGCTTCTCGAGGTTATAAAACTCCACCCAGCCCGTATCCATATTCTCCTTCGCGACAGGCCGCTCGGGAAGCTTGCGCCTTAATATCATCTCCGGCGTATTGAGAAAGTCCTGAAGAGCTTGCGCATCGTCCGAAGCGTCGATATTGAGCGTATAGCGACGCTGAACGTGCGAGCCGTTCTTTAGCTCATAGTCAAATCTCACAGCCACGACGCCGTCGTCATAGTTCGGATTCTCGTTCAGCGCCTTGTGCGAGATTATACTCGCGTGAAGCTGACGGACAAATTCTATTTCCTCCGGCTCATTCAGCTGAGTGGCCTCGCCGATATCACTCAGATACACATTGTCAATCTCACTCAGCTCCGGCACGCGCCGCTCAAAGCCGAAGAGGTCAAAGTCCATCGCGAGAATCAGCCCCACGCACAGGGCCGCTACCAGTCCCCACTTTTTAAAGTTCGCGCCCGAAAATACGCGCAGGGTCTTCTCCAGCAGCATCTCCCCCGCGAAATAGCCGACGAAGGCGCCGACGGCCGCAAAGGCGCAGATGTAATATGCCGCAACAGATGTGAGAGTCCGATCGTAGATGATTTCATAGAGGCAAATCCCCAAGACCACCGCGCAGCCAATAGTTAAGCAGTATTTGAAAACCGGCCTTAGGGGTCGCACGGCGACGACGTCTCCGGCACTCTCCATGCGCCGGCGGCGCAGCAGCAGCAGCGCCAAAAACGCCATGACAAGCCCCACCGCGCCGAGTACGAAGAGATAGTTCCAGCCGGTGTAGCTAGCGCCCGTCACTTTTTCGATGCCCGCTAAGTCCTTGGTTATTACTGCCGGAACCGAGGTGCGTAAAATAAGGTGAGCCGCCGGGGAAAAGCTCGTGAAGGCGGAGTTGCTCTCAAGAGCGTTGCTGTATAGACCATACGAAAAGCGGTCAAGCATATTGTAGAGCAGACTCAAAAATACCACGGCGGTAAAATTCAAAATCGCATAAATCGCCGGCAGCACCAAAATATGCCCCGTCAGCATCGCGCACAGACAGGCGAAGCCATAGAAAAACAGATTCAGAAGACACATCATCGCCAGCATCTGCGCCGCATAGCCGATAAGAGCCAGACCGTAAGCCGCGCCGACCGCCAGAGCCAGCAGGAACATTATAATATTACTCAGGAGCATGAAGACAAGCCCCGGCGTAAAGACGGAGATAAAGAGCCCCTCGCGCTTAACGGGAGCGGAGGCCATGAGCGAGACGCCCCTGCCTGTATAGAGCCAGTGGAAGGCCGCCATAGCGAAGAAAATGCCGAAGATTGCACTCATGAACATTCCGCCCACATAACCGGCTCGCAGCAGATATGCCCCCGTCGTGCTTGTAGCGTATATTATGTCGCGGGGAGTAAAGGCTAGGCTCAGCCTGGTGTTGAGAGCGACCGGCACGATGAGCAGCCAGATCACGAAATAAGCCGTATAGAGCGGCCAAAAACGATTGAGCTGACTTAAAAACAGCGCCTTATTAAAGTATGATGTCTTTGACTTCATAGTCCTCACCCCCAAGCTCGTAGATAAAAATCTCCTCCAGCGACAGCGGCACCAGATCCATAAAGAGCGGACTTGCCGTCGCGAGACTGTTTGCGACCTCCTCGCGGCTCCCGCGAATTATAAGCGTGTTGAGTCTTCCCGTTCCGGAGCGGCTCAATATGTCGAGACTGTCCGGAATCGCCCCGCCGTCCGGCAGAGCCAGCTGCACCTTGACCAGATTCTCCTGCAGCTCCGAGAGCGTCCGCTCGAGAAGCATCTTGCCGTGATTCATAATTCCCACATGGTCACAGACGTCCTCCAGCTCGCGCAGATTGTGAGAGCTAACCAAGACCGTCGTTCCGTGCTCGGCGACGTCGGACATAAGAATGCTCCAGACCTGACGGCGCATAACGGGGTCGAGTCCGTCCACCGGTTCATCCATCACGAGCAGCCTCGGGCAGCAGCTGGCCGCGATTAGAAACGCCGCCTGCTTCTGCATACCCTTAGACAGCGAGCGCATCTTCACCTTCTCGTCCAGCGAGAACGCCTTTAAAAGCTTTTCATATCTCTCGCGGCTAAAGCGGGGATAGAGCCCCGCGTTAAAATTAGCCATGTCCTTTATCGTGGCCTGCGTGAAGAAAAACACGTCGTCGGGAATATAGGCTGTGCCCGCCTTCATCCAGGCGTTTTCAAAAATCTCCTCGCCGCCGACCAGAAGCTGACCGGAGTCCTCCCGCATGATGCCCGTTATGTGGCGGATAAGGGTAGACTTGCCCGCGCCGTTCGGACCGACCAGCCCATAGATAGCGCCGACCGGCACCGTCATGTTCAGCTCATCGAGCGCCTTGAAATCGCCGAAATATTTTGTGAGGTTAGTCGCCTTTATCATTTATTATATCCCCCCTCGTTCTCCTGTCCGGCAATGCGGCAGACAATCTCCTCGTCCGCAACTCCCGCCTGCCTAAGCTCCGTAACCGTCGAGTCCAGCGCCAAGAAAAGCTGCTCCCGCCGCGCGTCCTTCGCCTTTGAAAAGTCCGCCACAAAGCTGCCGCGTCCGGCCACGGAATAGATATAGCCCTCGCCCTCAAGCTCTCTGTAGGCCTTTTGAATGGTGTTCGGATTGACCGCCAAAGAGCTTGCAGTCTCGCGCACAGAGGGAATTCTGTCGTCGGTAGCCAGAACCCCGGTGAGTATAGCGCGCCTGAGCGAGTCCTTGATCTGCTCATAAATCGGCCTCGGGTCTTTATAGTTAACCGAAAACAATTTTTCACCCCCAACTGTATTAGATGTGTTAATACGGTCAGAATACACCACAAGAGAGGCTTTGTCAAGTGTTTTTCGGAAAAATTTACTAAAAAACTTAGTTGATAAAAAAAGACAAATATAGTATAATTCAAAAACTTGTCCCCCACCGTCATTGCGGGCCCCGACCCGCAATCCCCCACGGCTTCCGTTCATCCACGAGATTCCGGATCAAGTCCGGAATGACGGGGGAGTCGTCCGGAATGACGGGGGCGCCATTCTTCTAATGATTTTTTAATCAAACCACCCATTACATTCTAATATTAGTGTGCAAGAATAAATTGTAATCTTTGGTATTGCTTTTCAAAGAACCCGTGTTATAATAAAACAAGCGTTACGCAACAATTGTTGCAGAGAGGAGGGGAGAGACCATGATTTTTGATGCCGGGCCTTGCAGCGTCGCCGTGATCGGCGCGGGACACGCCGGAATCGAGGCCGCACTGGCGTGCGCGCGTCTGGGACTCGACACGGTCATCTTCTCCCTGAATCTGGACAGCGTCGGGAATATGCCCTGCAACCCCGCGATAGGCGGCACAGGCAAGGGTCAGCTCGTGCGCGAGCTGGACGCTCTGGGCGGCGAAATGGCTCGCGCGGCGGACAAAGCCTGTATTCAATACAGAATGCTCAATCTCGGCAAGGGCGCGGCGGTGCACTCCCCGCGCGCTCAGGCAGACAGGCGGCATTACCAGTCCGTCATGAAAAACACTCTCGAAAACCAAAAGAATCTGCGCGTCAAACAGGCAGAGATAACCGAAATCGGGCTTGAGCGCGGCGCCGTCGCCTTTGTCCGCACCTCCACCGGCGCAACCTACCCCTGCCGCGCGGCGATAATCTGCTCGGGCACCTATCTCGGCGGGCGCGTCGTCATGGGGGGCTTCCTGCGCGACTCGGGGCCGGACGGCCTCGCGGGGGCGTACTCCCTCGGCGGCTGCCTAAGGAAGCTCGGGCTCTCCCTGCGCCGCTTCAAAACCGGAACGCCCCCGCGCGTCAACGGCGCAAGCGTCGATTATTCTAAGATGGAAATCCAGCTTGGCGACGAGTGCGCGGAGCCCTTTTCCTTTGAAACCCCCGAAGCTCCGCCGAACCGCGCTGTGTGCTACCTCACCTATACCAACGAGCGCACCCACGAGATAATCCGCAATAATCTGCACCGCAGCCCGCTCTTCGGCGGCGTAATCGAGGGCGTCGGTCCGCGTTACTGCCCGTCCATTGAAGACAAGGTCGTGCGCTTCGCGGAAAAAAAGCGCCACCAGCTCTTCATCGAGCCGATGGGTCTCGGAACAAATGAGCTGTATATTCAGGGCTTCTCCTCCTCCCTGCCAGAGGATGTGCAGATTGAAAGTCTGCGCACCGTCCCGGGACTCGAGAACGCCGAGATAACAAGAGCCGCCTACGCTATCGAATACGATTGCGTCGACCCCACCCAGCTTCGCGCGACGCTGGAGGTCAAGGGCGTCCCCGGCCTCTTCGGCGCGGGACAGTTCTGCGGCTCCTCGGGCTATGAGGAGGCCGCCGTTCAGGGCTTCGTCGCCGGTGTCAACGCCGCACGGAAAATTTTAGGTCAGAGCCCCTTCATTCTCCGCCGCGACTCCGGCTATATCGGCGCGCTCATTGACGACCTCGTCACGAAGGGAACGGAGGAGCCATACCGCATGATGACCTCGCGCAGCGAATACCGCCTGCTCCACCGTCAGGACAACGCCGACGAGCGCCTCTCGCACCTCGGCTTGGAGATAGGACTCGTCTCCCCGGAGCGCCACCGCGCCGTTTTAGAAAAATATGAGTCCATCCGCTTTGAGATCGACCGGCTCGAAAAAACCTTCGTCCCGCCGACGGCGCAGCTGAATTCCTTCCTCGCCGACCACGATACCGCCCCGGTGGAGACCGGCGTGAGTCTCGCGTCTCTCCTGCGCCGCCCCCAGCTCGACTACGCCGCGATTGCCCCATTCGACCCCGAGCGTGATGAGTCGTTGCCACGCGCCGTAACTCAGGGCGCGCAGATCTCGCTTAAATACGCCGGCTACATCGAACGCCAGCTGCGTCAGGTGAAGGAATTTGAAAAGCTCGAGAGCCGCCGCCTCCCGGAAAACATCGACTATGAAAAAATAAACGGCCTGCGCCTCGAGGCAAGGGCGAAGCTGCAAAAAATAAGACCGGAAAACTTCGGCCAAGCCTCCCGCATCTCCGGCGTCTCCCCGGCAGACGTCGCAGCTCTGATGGTATACGTTGAATCGCGCAGCGATTCAACGAATTGAGAATTAACGTGAAATAGAACCTAGCCGCCGCAGCGGTCTGCGATAACAAAGCGCGAGGAACGCGCGACTTATCAAAATTGCGTAGCAATTTTTTCAATAATAAGAAGGGAGTGGAAAAATGCTCGAACCAAAGCAAAAAGTCGTCCTCGGTCTCTCCGGTGGGGTGGACTCCGCCGTCGCGGCGCGACTGCTTCAAGAACGCGGCTTTGAGGTCTTCGCCCTGCACCTAATCACCACCCAAACACCCTCTACACCCCCCGAAAACGCCTCTCCCCCCATCCCCGCCGCTACCCCCAAAATCGCCTCCGCACCCCCCTCGAGCGCCGTCGAAGACGCTCGGAAAACGGCTCAGGCACTCGGAATTCCCTTCGCCGCCATCAACATTTCGAGAGAGCTCGAGGAGCAGGTCTGCGCTCCCTTCGTAGCTTCCTACCTGCGCGGCGAGACCCCAAATCCCTGCATTTTTTGCAACCCAAAAGTGAAATTTAAGACATTAATCGACTATGCGGATAATATCGGAGCATATTATGTCGCGACAGGACATTATGCCCGCGCAATCGACGGCGGCCTATATAAGGCAAAATCCCTAAAGGATCAGAGCTATATGCTAAACCGCCTGACCCCGGACCAGGTCGCCCGCGCCATTTTCCCCCTCGGAGACCTCGAAAAAACCCAGGTTCGCGCCCTCGCCGAAAACTGGAATTTACCCCCGGCAAACAAGCCCGACAGCATGGAAATCTGCTTCATTCCCGACGGCGATTTCGGCGCCTATATCGAGCGTCGCGGGGTGTATTTTCCGCCCGGAAACGTCGTCTCAAAAACAGGCGAAACCCTAGGAAAACACAGGGGAGTGCATCGCTACACAATCGGTCAGCGCAGGGGTCTGGGCATAGCCGCGGGGGGCCGCCTTTTCGTCTGCGAAATCCGCCCCGGCACGAACGAAGTCGTCCTCTCAGACGGGGCCGATCTGCTCACAAATGAGGCCCTCGCGCGCGATGTAAACTGGCTCGTACCCTGCTGCGAACCCTTCGAAGCCGACGTCAAAATCCGCCACTCCAAAACGCAGACCCCCGCCCTAGTCACACCCACCCCCGAAGGCGCGAAAATAGCCTTTAAAACCCCCGTCCGCGCCCCCACCCGCGGCCAAAGCGCCGTGTTTTATGTAGCTTCTCGCCTCATCGGCGGCGGCTTTATAGACTAAAAACCGCCCTGTCCGCATACAAAAAGAAAACTCTAAAACAGAAATTAAGTATCTAAAATATCCTATCAAGACAATTTATTTGAAAATATAGACTATTAGGAGAATTCATGGACAAAATCATCGAAGTCAAGGGACTGCGCAAGTCCTATGGCGAGGTGCAGGCCGTCAGAGACATAGACTTCTATGTCGAGCGCGGTAAGCTCTTCGCCTTCCTGGGCCCGAACGGCGCGGGAAAATCCACCACAATCGATATCATCTGCACCTTCCTGAAACCCGACTCCGGCGAGGTTCTCGTGGACGGAAATCTGCTCGGGCGCGACGACAACGAAATCCGCTCGAAAATCGGTGCTGTGTTTCAAGACGGATTGTTAGATAAACTGCTCACAATCGAGGAAAATCTGAACGCTCGAGGCGCACTTTACGGTCTTCACGGTGCGGCGCTTAAAGAGGCCGTGAAGAAGACCGCCGAGCTCACCGGCGTCACGCCGCTATTAAAGCGGCAGTACGGAAAGCTCTCAGGCGGTCAGCGGCGGCGCTGCGATATCGCCCGAGCGCTCGTTAATACCCCAAAAATTCTCTTTTTAGACGAACCGACCACCGGACTTGACCCCCAGACGCGAAAAAACATCTGGGAGACCATCATAAACATACAGCGGGACAGCGGCATGACCGTTTTCCTCACCACCCACTACATGGAGGAGGCGGCCGAGGCCGCCCACGTAATCGTCATCGACAGCGGAAAAATCGTCGCCAGCGGCACCCCCTCAGCCCTCAAGGAGAAGTACTCCCGCGACCGTCTGATCCTCTCCTGCACCGACAAGGCCGCCGCCGCAAAAATCCTCACATCCCGCGGATTAACTTACATCGAGGGCGAGGACACGCTGGAGGTAACCCTCGCGGCGACGCTCGACGCCCTTTCGATTGCGCAGGCTGCCCGCGAGCATCTGAGCGGCTTTGAGGTATTAAAGGGCACGATGGACGACGTATTTCTCGCCATAACGGGAAAGGAGCTGAGAGAATGATTGCCTTCATGAATCGAAACCTAAAAATTTTCTTTAAGGACAAATCCGCCGTTTTCTTCTCACTTTTGGCGGTATTTATTATAATCGGTCTCTATGCGCTGTTTTTGGGCGAGACTTGGACAGATAGCTTCTCGGACGTGCCGGGCATACGCTTTGTCATGGACTCGTGGATCATGGCGGGGCTGCTCTCCGTGACCGCCGTCACAACCACTATGGGCGCGCTGGGAACAATGGTTATCGACCGCTCGCAAAAAATTGTCAAGGACTTCAAGACCTCGCCGATTAACAGTAGCAGCTTAACCTGCGGCTACATACTAAGCGCCGTCATAATCGGAATTATAATGAGCCTCGCCGCGCTCGTGCTGGCGGAAATATATATCGTCGCAAGCGGCGGAGAGCTTCTCGGCGGCGTCGCGCTCCTCAAGACTCTGGGGCTGATTGTCCTGTCCAGTCTCGCTGGAACGAGCCTCATGCTCTTTTTCACGACCCTTTTTCACAGCCAAAACGCCTATTCCGCCGCCGGCACCGTAATCGGCACGCTGATTGGCTTCGTCACCGGTATCTACTTACCCATTGGCACCCTTCCAGACGCCGTCCAGTGGGTAGTCAAGTGCTTCCCAATCTCCCACGCCGCCGCGCTCTTCCGCCAGACAATGATGTCGGCGCCCTTGGAGGCCTCCTTCGCCGGCGCGCCCGAACAGGCGGTCGCGGAGTTCAGCGAGCTGATGGGCGTGACCTTCACCTACGGCTCTTCAACGGCCTCGCCGCTCGCCAGCATAATAGTCCTCCTCGCCAGCTCCGCCGTTTTCTTCCTGCTCTCACTGCTGGTGATCTCGCGTAAGGTAGATTAAAACTCACAAGATAAAATGACAATTCCGCCCAATTTTGGGCGGAATTTATAATATCTATTATCTCTTATCTGCTATCTCTTATCTGCCCTTCAGTCCGAACATCCAACTGACAACTTTAATACGGCTGGCTACTTCATATGTCAGGAAAGTTAGGACAATCGTGCCCAGCATAATAAGCGGAATCTGTATCCAATAATTGCTTGTCAGCTTCAGTATGAAGAAAGCTGTAACAACCAGCCAAGATTGATGAAAAATATACACTCCAAAGGATGATTTTGAAAGATAGCCGCTCTTCTTGCCGCTGAAATCGAGGTAGTGTCTCCCCAGACCCAGAAGAGTCAGGATTGCAAACCAGCTTACAGCCTCGTAGCATATGTGATTAAAAATACTTGTGAGTATGTATCCGACGATTGTTATAGGAAGCAGTAAAAAACGGTATTTTTCGAGCTTTTCAAGCACATTTTCATTCGATAGAAAGAAATACCCCAGCAGAAAATACGCCAGATATTCGGTTGGACTTCTGCCGCCGATTTCCAGCAGCATATTCCCGATACAGGGCGCAAGCCCCAATAAAAGAAGAAGCACCAGAGGAATATCGTCGCCGAGAGTGTCCTTGCCTTTTTTCTTATGCCAAAGCATAAATGGAAGACTGATGATTGATATTACAAAAAGAAAAAGTATGAACCACAGCTGCCCCGGTGTAAAAGCGCCGTCAGTACCCCAAAAATCGGTCAGCTTAGTAAAATAATCCAAATAATTAGCTTCACCCTTATGAAATAAGCTCGCAAGATATGCTTGTATCGGAATCAGAAGCAGCAATCCGAAAATCAGCGGGACAAGAAGCCTGTTTACCCGTTCCTTGGCATACTCACCCGCGCTTCGCCGCCTGAGGGCATAGCGGGAGCTTATCCCCGCGACGGCAAAGAGCAGCGGCATCATCCAAACCCAATTTATATGGATGAACATACTTGGAAAGGCCAGAGCCTCGCCGTTGACGTAAAACGCCTCGCCCCAATTATTATAAATCATGAAGGTGTGATAAGGGAAAAGCATTAGGATTGTCACGACCCGCAGATTGTCAAGGTAGTGTTTTCTGTTTGTCACAATTAAAAACCTCTTTTGTTGCGAGCAGTTTCAAAGCCCCCGCAGTGCCTCGACAATTTCCTCAAACCTCGCGCTGTGCGAGGCCTTGACCAGTACGCTGTCGCCCGATTTTATAAGGCGCGGCAGCGCGGAGATAAGCTCCGCGCGGGTCTCAAAATGCTTTGCATTTTGAAGTCCCGCCGAGAGCGCCCCGGCATGGGTCTCGCGGGAGAGTCCCCCCGTCGTGAGAAGCAGCTGCACGCCGCTATTCGCCGCTTTTGCGCCGACTTCACGGTGCAGCGCTCTCTCATCGTCCCCCAGCTCAAACATATCGCCCAAAATCGCGACGCGCCGCCCGTCAAGCAGGGTCAGAGAGTCGAGCGCGGAGGCTACAGAGTTTGGGTTGGCGTTGTAGCAGTCGTTGATAATCGTAAGCTCGCCCGAGCTCTCGAGGGCGCTTCGCCCGCCGACGGGCGAATACTCGGCGAGTCCCCGGGCGATTTCCTCGTCCGTCAAGCCGAGATAAATCCCCACCGCCGCCGCGCCGAGAGCCGCGGAGACAAGGTGCAACCCAAAGGCGCCGAGCCGCGCCTCAAAGCGGCGGGAACCGCCCACGATAGTGAGGCTCATGCCCTCCGCGCCCAGCAGCTTCACATTTTCCGCGCGGACAGAACAGTCCTTAGACAGCCCGAAGCGAACCGTTTCGCGGCTGACTTTTATTTTGCAAAGCTGAGCATCGTCGCCGTTTAGGAAGATCACGCCGTTTTCCGGCAGATAGGGCAGAAGCTCTGTTTTTGCACGCAAAACGCCGTCGAGGTTTTCCAAGAACTCCAGATGCGCATAGCCGATAGCGGAGAAATACGCGATCGTCGGCCTCACCATTCTTGCCAATTGCGTCATCTCACCAAAGTGCGAGATGCCCAGCTCGATGACCGCCGCCTCGTGTTCCCGGGTCAGACCGAAGAGCGTGAGCGGCGTACCGAGGTTGTTGTTGAGATTTGCGAAGGTCTTGTGCACCTTAAAGCGTTGCGAGAGCACGTGCCAGAGCAGCTCCTTGGCGGTGGTCTTGCCGACGCTGCCGGTGACGCCGATTATGGGGATGTCGAACTTGCCCCTGTAAAATTCCGCCGCCGCGCCCAGAGCCTCAACCGTGTCCGGCACGATTATCACGGGAATCGGGCAATCCTCCGGCGCGCGCTGACCCAGGGCGCAGACCGCGTCGCGCTGCGCCGCCGCCGCTATAAAGTCGTGCCCGTCGCTTCGCTCGCCTAAAATCGCGGCGAAAAGGCAGCCGGGAACGGCGTCTCGGCTGTCCTTGACGACGGCATTCAGCGGCGCGTCAGGCTCGGCGAGCGCCCCGACGACTTTGCCGCCGACCGCCGTAACAAATTCTCTCAGACTAAGCTCCATGCGCAAAAACCCCTTCGTTATCCTAAGAAGATAAGTAATCCAATAAAATTAGATAATCTCAATACTTGTTATATTTCTTCAAAGAGACCGCGATGATATCCTCGCAGAGCTCACTATAGCCGCGCCCCTGAGCTGCCGCCATTTGCGGCACCAGACTCGTGGGCGTCATGCCCGGCAGGGTGTTCGCCTCGAGGCAGTAGAGCCGCCCGGCGGCGTCCATGAGAAGATCCACCCGGCAATAGGCCTCCAGCATGAGCGCACGATAGGCCGCCTCGCTCACAAGACTGACGCGCTTTGCCTCGTCCTCGGTGATATTTGCGGGGCAAATCTCCTCCGTCAGACCGGCCTGATATTTATTTTTGTAGTCATAGAAGCCCTCGCGGGGGATAATTTCAATAATCGGCATGGCGACCCCATCCATAACGCCGCAGGTCAGCTCGCGCCCGGCTATGTATTTCTCGACCAGAACCGCGTCCTCATATTTAAACGCCAGCTCCAGCGCCGGAAGGTAGTCGTCGGGATTGCGAACGATAGAGGTGCCCACGCTCGAGCCGCCGGAGCAGGGCTTCACGACGCAGGGGAAGCCGATGTTCTCATAAGAATCGGCCGATTTATAGAGGGTTATGCCCATGGGCGTACCTATTCCATAGGCGGCTAGGAGTTTTTTCGAAAGCTCCTTGTTCATCGCCAGCGCGCTTCCCAGATAGCCGCTGCCGGTATATTTGACGCCAAAAACATCCAGCGTCGCCTGAATCCTGCCGTTTTCGCCGTCCTCGCCGTGAAGCGCGAGAAAGGTTATGTCGGCGGCGCGGCAAAGCTCGATTACGTTCGCGCCGAGAACGCCAAAGTTGCCGGGCGCGCGCGCGGCTTTCAGCGCCTCGAGATCGGGCTCCGTCTCGGGCACGGAATAAGGCTCGTCAATCTGCTCGGAAGTAAAGGCCTCCAAGGGCTGCTCGAAAGGCCGCGAATACCCTAAAAAGGAGTCCACCAGCGCGACAGCGTGGCCGCGCTCACGCAGGGCGCGGGCGATAAGGGTTCCCCCGGTGAGTGAAACGTCCCTCTCAGAGCTCAGTCCGCCGCAAAGTACAACAATGTTCATGGTTAGCACCTCGATTTGGGAATAATGTTATAAATATAATGATATACAATTATATCATGTAAAAAGCCGTTTTACAACACTAACCAAACTTACCAAAATATCCGGGCACGCGCCGCCGCGCAAATCGCACAAAAAGTGCACGTTTCAGCGTATAATTTTTCTCAAGTGGAATAAAATTTAATAGACATACTCCGCAGCTCTTGACAAGCGGCGGGAGATATGGTAAATTCACAGTGGTTAGATAAGACTAACCGGTGAATTCGGGGGTGAAAATAGATGAGAACACTCAGTAATGTCAAAATCGGCGAGTCGGCGACGGTAGCTAAGCTCCATGGCGAGGGCGCGCTAAAGCGCCGCATAATGGACATGGGGGTAACCAAGGGCACCGAGCTCTATGTCCGGAAGGTCGCGCCTCTGGGCGACCCAATCGAAGTCACGGTTCGCGGCTACGAGCTGAGCCTGCGCCGCGAGGACGCTTCAATGATCGAGGTCATTTAGTTATTTTTTACACACCGGTTAAACGCGACTAACCAGAGAGGACGAAGAGGTCTATGGAAATCAAAATTGCCCTTGCGGGGAACCCGAACAGCGGAAAGACGACTATGTTCAACGACCTAACCGGCTCGTCTCAATATGTCGGCAACTGGCCGGGCGTCACCGTCGAGAAGAAAGAGGGTCGCCTCAAGGGTCAAAAGGACATCATAATTCAGGATTTACCGGGGATTTATTCCCTCTCTCCCTATACTCTCGAGGAGGTTGTGGCGCGGAAATATCTTGTCGGCGAGAAGCCGGACGCTATAATCGCGATTGTGGACGGCACCAATATCGAGCGTAACCTATATCTCGCGACCCAGCTGATTGAGCTTGGCATACCCACCGTCGTCGCGGTGAATATGATGGATCTCGTCCGGCGCAGCGGCGACGTTATCGACTTTGAAAAGCTCGGGAAAGCCCTCGGCTGCGACGTAATTGAGACCTCCGCGCTAAAGGGCGAAGGCTCGATTGCGGCGGCGCAGCTTGCCGCCGAGCTTGGAGCGCAGCGTAAGATCAAGGAGATTCCGCCGCTCTTTAACGGCTCAGTGGAGCACGCCATAGCCCACATTGAGGAGATTATAGACGGTCTCGTGGAGGAGCGCTTTCTGCGCTGGTACGCCATAAAGGTGTTCGAGCGCGACAAAGAAGTGATAGCTGAGCTGAAGCTAACCCCGAGCATTCTGGAGCATCTCGAGAAGCATATAACGGAGTGCGAGCGCGAGCAGGACGACGACGCGGAGAGCATTATAACCAACCAGCGCTATGAGTATATAACAAAAATCGTCTCCCGCGCCGTGAAAAAGAAAAAAAGCGGACTCAAAAACAACGCCTCAGACAAAATTGACCGCGTTGTGACGAATCGCTTTCTCGCTCTGCCCATCTTTGCGGCGGTTATGTTTTTGGTCTACTATATCTCCATGGGCGCCGTCGGCGGCGCAGTCACGGATTGGACGAACGAGGTTCTCTTCGGCGAGGTGATAATAACAAACCTCAGCTCCGCCTTTACCGCACTCGGGGTCGCGCCTTGGCTGACGGGGCTTACGGTGGACGGCATAATCGCGGGGGTCGGCGCGGTAATCGGCTTTGTCCCGCAGATGTTTATACTTTTTCTGCTTTTGAGCATATTAGAGGATGTGGGCTATATGTCAAGGATAGCCTTCATCATGGACAGACTTTTCCGCCGCTTCGGACTCTCGGGAAAGAGCTTCATTCCGCTGCTCATCGGCTCCGGCTGCTCTGTGCCGGGGATTATGGCAAGCCGCACTATAGAGAGCGTGCGAGATCGCCGCATGACGGTTATGACGACGAGCTTTATCCCCTGCGGGGCGAAGCTGCCGATAATCTCAATGCTGGCCGGAGCAATATTCGGAAACAGCCCTTGGGTGGCGGTGAGCGCCTATTTTGTGGGTATTGGCTCCGTCGTAGTCAGCGGCATTATCCTGAAAAAGACAAAACCCTTCGCCGGAGAGGCGTCGCCCTTCGTTATGGAGCTGCCGCATTACCATATCCCCGCCGCCGAGAGCGTCCTGCGCGCGACCTGGGAGCGCGGCTGGAGCTTTGTCAAACGCGCGGGCACCGTGATTCTCGCATCCAGCGTAATTTTATGGTTCCTGCAGGCCTTCGGAATCGAAAACGGCGCGCTGACTATGGTGACGGACAACAATTCGAGTCTGCTGTCGAGTCTCGGCGGCTTCATCGCCCCGGTGTTCTCACCTCTGGGCTTCGGCGACTGGAAGGCCGCCGTCGCAACCCTAACGGGGCTACTCGCCAAGGAAAATGTCGTGGGAACCTTCGGAGTGCTCTATGGCGCGGCAAGTGCCGCCGAGTCCGGCGGAAACCTCTGGTCAGCCCTCGCCGCCGATTTTACGGGGCTAACCGCCTATAGCTTCATGCTCTTCAACCTGCTCTGCGCCCCCTGCTTTGCCGCGATGGGCGCGATTCGTCAGGAGATGAAGAGCGCCGCTTGGACCTGGGGAGCCATCGGCTACATGACGGTCTATGCCTACTGTATCTGCCTCATGGTGTATCAGTTCGGGCTGCTGCTCTCAACCGGGCAGCTGAGCGCCGCCACCTTCATTGCGCTTGCCGTCGCGATAGTGTTTATCTATATGCTTACGCGGCGCAACAACAATTTGCGCGCGACGAAATCTGCCGATTAAACCCTGCACTAAAGGAAGTGATCGAATGCTCCAATTTATAATTGAAAATCTTGCGACTATAATTATCGGCGCGCTTGTCGCGGCGCTCTTCGTCTACTGCGTGGTGAAGCTTGTGCGCGAGAGAAAGGGCGGAGACTGCTCCGCCTGCGGCTGCAACTGCGCCTCCTGCCCCAACTCCGCCGGCTGCCATAGCCCCCCTAAAAAATAAACCAACCGCGAAAAAGTCCCGAAGCAAGTTGCCTCGGGACTTTTTTCGTTCACTGTTTCTTCATCTCCACCGTTAGGTGGTTATACGGTATCGAAACTCCCGCTGAGTCGAGCGCGCCCTTGACGCTCTCGAGAGCGGCGCTGCGCAGCTCCCAATAGTCCTCGGTCTTGCACCAGAACCGCGTCATGATGTCGACCGAAGAGTCGCTCAGCTCCCAAACCCGCACAAAGGGCGGCTCGGGCTCCGAGAGAACCCGCGTATCCTTCGCGATTGTGCCCTCAATAACCGCCCGGGCCTTTGCCAGATCGCTCTCATAGGCGACGGGGAAGGTGAGGTCGATTCTGCGCTTGTCCGCGACGGAAAAGTTTACCACTGTCTCGTCCGCGAGCTTGCCATTGGGGATATAAATCCTGCGGTTGTCTATGGTGACGAGCACCGTGTGAATCACGCCAATCTCGGCGACCGTGCCGGAGAAGGCGCCCGCCTCTATGAAATCACCGGTGGAAAAGGGCTTGCTCGAGAGCAGAAACAGCCCCCCCGCGACATTTGAGAGCGAGTCCTGCAGCGCCAGCGAGACCGCCAGACCCAGAGCGCCCAGAATCGTGATGAGCGAGGTAATCGGAATACCCAGCTGCGAGGCGATTATTATGAACAGAACAAAATACAGCAGGAGCTTTATAGTCTTGAGCAGAAACTCACGCAGACTTAAGTCCAGCCGCCCGCTTTTTTTGAGTAGCTTGCGAAGGATTTTACTTAAGATATTTACGAGCAATAAGCCTAACAGCAAAATGATTACCGCAGACAGGAGTTTAGTGACCTGAAGATTACTCAGCACCTTGCCTAACTGCACCCAAGTTCCTTCGTCTATGGAATCGGCATTAGCAAACATTTTAAATTCCCCCTGCACTCTTATTTTACGAAATTATCTATCCATATTTGCGAAACCGTCTGTCTTCACTGTCAATTTGTCATATATAATAACACTTTTTCCCTAAACTTGCAACATCCAAATCAGGCGTCGGGGAGAGCAGCCCTCACCACGCGGGTTTTCCGAGCATAAGATATAACGAATGGCGGCTTACCGGACTTAAGGTAGGCTGCTTTTTTCTTGTAATACAGACTCTCAAAAAATGAAAGGAGAACAACCTTTGGAAAGTATAAACGCAACGGGATTTCGGATTATGTCTCCGACAGACGAGACCCCGACGCCCGGATATCCCGGCGATGAAAAGGTTCTTGCCATGGCATATGTCAAGTGGCAGGACTGGAAAGAGACCTACAGCGAAGAAGACGCGCTCAAAAACGGCACGCTCTTTAAAGAACTGAACCTGCCCTTCAGGGGCGAGGGAGGAGGCAGCGCGACATGAGCGAGAGAAAAAAGCTGTTGAAACAGATTCAGGAGTGCGACTTCGTGCTCTATGAGACCGCGCTGTTTCTGGACACACACCCCAGCAACCGTGCGGCACTGCAAAATTACCGTAAGCATCAGTTAAAGCGCCGCGACCTGGTAGAAACATTCACAAAGAAATTCGGAATGCTTGAGCACGATGATTTTGGCGGCGGTATAAGCTGGAGCTGGGTCGATTCACCCTGGCCCTGGGAAAGTGAAAAGGAGGCGTAAAAATATGTGGAAATATGATAAGAAGCTCCAATACCCCGTGAAAATTAAGAACCCGAACCCCAAGCTTGCGCAGGCAATAATGAGCCAGCTCGGCGGACCGGACGGCGAACTCGGCGCATCGATGCGCTATCTGAACCAGCGTTACAGCTGCCCCTTCGGCGAAATCACAGCCACACTCACAGACATCGGCACTGAGGAACTCGCGCACATGGAGATGATCTCTGCGATTGTGCTGCAGCTCACAAAAAACCTCACGATAGACGAGATAAAGAAGTCCGGCTTCGACCAATACTTTGTCGATCACACGACGGGCATCTACCCCGTTTCCGCCGCCGGCGTGCCCTACACAATGGCATATATCGAGAGCAAGGGCGACCTGCTGACGGATCTGCACGAGGACCTCGCGGCGGAGCAGAAGGCGCGGACGACCTATGACAACATCCTGCGCATGGCGGACGATCCCGACGTGCGCGATGTAATCAAGTTCCTGCGCCAGCGTGAGCTGGTACACTACCAGCGTTTCGGCGAGGCTCTGCGCATAGCACAGGAGAAGCTCAACGCGAAGAACTATTACCTCTTCAACCCCGAATTCGACGTCAAACAGCGCGAAGAAACGCTGAAGAATAAACCGAAGAAATTCTAAGCTCCACTGCAAGGCGGAAGTATTAGAATAATTACAAAGGCTGAGCGTTACAAAAGAGCTGCCTCCGAGCAGCTCTTTTGTTTATCGCCCACGCGCGACGCTTTCTATTCTCCGATTCTAAAGTCCAATACCTGCTTATCTGCGTCAAAGCCGTCCAATTTAAGGTAATGTACCGCTGAGTCTATGAGGGCTCTCGCGGGACTCAAGCCGATAATCTCACTGCCGATAATTTTCACGCCCCGGCGCTCCGCCTCGGCGGCAACCGCATTAAAGATGCGGTATAGGGGCGTTTCGGCGTAGTTAGTCATGTTAATCGAAACCTGAGCTGCGTTCTTGCCCTCCAAGAAAACGCCAATCGCCTTGCAGTATTTATAGCCGCCGCTTGAAAAGCGAATTGTTTTTGCAATCTCACTTGCAATATTCTTGTCGGGAGTGTCGAGATTTATGTTGAAGGCAATGAGCGGCGCGCGCGCGCCGACAGCTACCGCTCCGGCTGAAATATGCGGGGCATTTCCGAAATCCGGAACCCAATCGGGATTTTTCATCTTCTCGCGCAGTCCCTCAAACTCGCCCCTGCGCACCGAGGCAAGGTTGCGACGATACTCGGCGCAGGCCGATTCCTCATAGAGATAGACCGGAATTTTAAGCTCCTCGTATATTCGCTCACCGACTCGTTTAGACAGCTGCACACACTGCTCCATTGTCGCACCGCTGAGGGGGATGAAGGGGATAACGTCCGTCGCGCCCATGCGCGGGTGCTCGCCGGAGTGATGGCGAAGATCGATCAATTCGCAGGCGGTCTTGCACAGGGCGAAGGCCGCCTCCTCTATGCCCTTCGGCGAGCCGACGAGGGTATAGACGCTGCGGTTGTGGCTTTTGTCGCCGGAAAAATCGAGCAGGCTGACTCCGGGAACACTCTTTGCCGTCTGCTCCAGCGCGGTCAGAACGGCTCTATTGCGCCCCTCTGAAAAATTCGGAACGCATTCAATTATTGTCGCCATAGACGGCGTCTCCTTTTAAGCCGGTATTTACAAGTTCTCCGTCCCGGTTTCGTACCCACGGAAACGGCTGATTTTGCATACATTGTAACACGTATATAACCGCTTGTCATTATTGATAAAAGAATTTTCGCATCTGTGCTTGAAATCGGAGCGGGTTTGTAGTAGAATTGCTTCCAGACTTGTGGCAAGGCTGCACTAGCCGGGGAGCCAGCGGTGCCCTGTAACCCGCAAACCGCTACAGCGGGGGTGAATTCCCGTCCCAGGGGAGCTGATGTGTTGTCTGCCCGAAGCAAGTAGTGTTGACAGTCCGGTCTCGCGCAACGGATGCCCGTGAACCATGTCAGGCGGGGAACCGAGCAGCATTAAGCGGGTTTCTCCGTGTGCCGCGAGGCAGCCGGACTCGAGCCAACTACTTCGGTAACGGATGGATTAGACTTCTCGAAGATAGGTGTGCAGTCTCGCCATGGGTCTAGATTTGTCGTGAAAGGTTGCGACGACGTGGAACAAGCTCTTTACAGAAAATGGCGGCCGCGCACCTTCGACGATGTGGCGGGGCAGGAACAGGTGACTCGGACGCTCAAGGCGCAGGTGGCGCAGGGGCGCACGAGTCACGCCTATCTTTTCATCGGCGTGCGCGGCACAGGAAAAACCACCTGTGCAAAGCTTCTTGCCCGCGCGGTCAACTGCGAAGGTCCCGTGGACGGGAACCCCTGTAACCATTGCGCCAGCTGCCTCGGAATCGAGAGCGGCGGCGTTATGGACGTCGTCGAGATTGACGCGGCCTCGAACAACGGCGTGGATAATGTCCGCGCCCTGCGGGACGAGGCGGTTTTTTCTCCCGCCAGCGTAAAAAAACGCGTGTACATCATCGACGAGGTGCATATGCTCTCGACGAGTGCCTTCAACGCGCTGCTGAAAATTCTCGAGGAGCCGCCGGAGCACCTCATGTTCATCCTCGCGACGACGGAGCTGCACAAGATTCCCGCGACGGTTATGTCCCGCTGCCAGCGTTACAGCTTTCGGCGGATTTCGCCGGAGATTATCCAAAAACGTCTGGAATTTGTCGCGCGGCAGGAGGGCATTGCCCTCGAGCCTAGCGCGGCGGAGCTGCTCTCGCGGCTCGCGGACGGGTCGCTGCGCGACGGTTTGTCGCTGCTCGATCAGTGTCGGGGGACGGAAACCGTCTCGGCGCAGCGGGTGCTCGACGCGATGGGCTTGGCGGGGAATTTCCGCACTGCCGAGCTGTTAGGGCACATAGCCGGTTCCGACACGGCGGCGGCAATTGAGCTTTTCGAGAGCCTCTGGAGAAACGGAAAGCCCCCGGCGACGGTGCTCGGCGAGCTTGCCACCGCGCTGAGAGATACTATGCTGCTGGCAATCGCGCCGCGCGGAGGGCGCGAGCTTCTCTCCGGCGGCTATGACGAGGCGACGCTAAAGCGGCTCGGCGAGAAGGTCTCATACCGCGCGGCAATGCAGCTTTTGGGGGTTTTGCAGGAGCACATCGGCGCGCTGCGCGACGGGCGCGATCCTCGAATTCAAGCGGAGCTTTGTATTATATCGCTGTGTCAGCCGAAGCTGCTCGACACGCCCGAGGGCTTGTCTCTGCGGCTGACAAGGCTCGAGGATGCGATAAAAAGCGGCGCGGTCCTGCCGGAAATTGTTCCGGCTGCTACGCCGGAAGCCGTGACGACACCGGAGCCGGAGGATGCTCCGATTCCGGAGGAGCCGACCTTTGATTATGAGGAATCGGGCGCGGCTGTTTTGGATATGCCGCCGGTGAGCATTCCCGTTCCGAAGGAGCCGCGATTTAGCTTGAGTGCTTCGGAGAGCAACCCATCGCCGGAAGAGGGGGACGGCGGGCTTTGGCAGAGGCTCTCGGCGGAGCTGAACCGAACGATGCCGCCGTTTATCGCCGTGAGGCTCAAGGGCGCGTCGCTGCGGCGCGAGGGCGAGGCGCTTGTGATTTCGGTGAAGAGCGCGCCGGCGAAGGCGGCGCTCGAGAAGCCGGAGCCGCAGGAAATTATACGCGCGGGTATTGAAAAAGTTCTGGGCGAGGCAGCGCTCTTTTGGCTGGAGGTCGCGGTGCCGACGGCGGGCGGCGGCGATCTCGACGCTCTTGCAAGATTCGGGAATGTGAAGTTCGACTGACTTGGGAGGTTAACTATACATGGCACGTAACAATTTTCGCGGTGGGGCGATGCCCGGCGGCGGTATGAACATGAACATGATGAAGCAGGCGCAGAAGATGCAGCAGGAGATGCTAAAGATGCAGGAGCAGATGGAACTGGCGGCGTTTACCGCAAGCTCCGGCGGCGGCGTTGTCGAGGCGACTGTGAGCGGAAAGCGCGAGCTTACAAAGCTCGTGATAGACCCGGACGCGGTCGATCCTGAGGACGTCGAGATGCTCCAAGACCTGGTGATAGCCGCCGTGAACGAGGCTCTTCGCCGCGCGGAAAACGCCGCCAACGAGGGCATGGCGAAATTTACCGGGGGACTGAATCTGGGGTCGCTGGGACTGTGACGCCGCTAATAGTAATCATTTATCTCGCGTTTATCGGTCTCGGCCTGCCGGATTCGCTGCTGGGCAGCGCCTGGCCTGTCATGCACATAGATCTCGGCGCGGCCGACTCGAGCGCGGGGATAGCATCACTTCTCATAACACTCTGCACGATTGTCTCCAGCCTGTTCAGCGGGCGGGTTATCGCGAAGTTCGGCACTGGGAGGCTTGCCGCCGTAAGCACGCTTGTTACGGCACTTTCGCTCTTTGGGATGTCGTTTTCAAATTCGCTGTGGCTGACCTGCGCGCTGGCAATTCCCTTCGGGCTGGGCGCGGGCAGCGTAGACGCCGGACTCAACGGCTATGTCGCCGAAAACCTTGAGGTGCGGCATATGAACTGGCTCCACTCGTTTTGGGGTCTGGGCGCGGCGGTGGGACCGGTTATTCTCTCGCTCTGGATAGCTGTCGGTTCTTGGCGCGGCGGTTACAGGACAGTCGGCGGCCTTCAGCTCATGCTGGCGCTGGTGCTGCTGTTTTCGCTGCCGCTCTGGAAGCGCTCCGGCGGGGAGAAGGCGCAGCAGGAGTCCGTCCGCCACGCGACGCCGTTTCGGAAGCTTTTTCGGCTGCCGGGGGCGATTGCGGCGTTTTTGTCTTTTCTTTTCTATTGCGCGCTGGAGACTACGGTCGGGCTTTGGGGCGCGACTTATCTCGTCGGGGTGCAGGGCATGAAGCCGGGCTCGGCGGCGGGGGTTGTTTCGCTGTATTACGCGGGCATTATGTTAGGGCGGCTTGCCGGGGGCTTTTTGAATGCGAAGCTCCCGCAAAAGCGGCTCATGCGAATCGGCACGGCGATAATCGTTCTCGGCGTCGCGGCGCTAATTTTGCCGCTGGGTCAGATTGTCGCGTCGGCGGGGCTGCTGCTCATCGGGCTGGGCTGCGCGCCTATCTATCCGGGGCTTATGCACGAGACGCCGGAAAACTTCGGCTCGGAGCATTCGCAGTCCGTCGTCGGGGCTCAGCAGGCCTGCGCCTACACAGGCTCGGCTCTCGCGCCGCTGCTCTTCGGATACATGGGCGGATCTATTGGATATGGCGTTCTCCCGTATTTCTGCGCGGTTCTACTGGCGGGAATGATAGTGTCCATGTACAGGCTACATAAGAGAGCGATTAACAATTGAGATTTTAATTGGGGAGAAGCCGCCGCAGCGGTCTGCGATAACAAAGCGCGAGGAACGCGCGACTTATCAAATCGCGTAGCGATTTTTAAATTAAAAGATAATAGATAACGTAAAAACCGCTCCTCGGAGCGGTTTTTTACGTTACAGCACCTTATTTATCGAGTACATATCCTGCATGACGAGGTAGCCGGGGCGGAAGAGGTTGTCGATAGTCCAGTAGCTGACCCCGGCGAGATTATAGTCCGCGACGAGTCCCAAGCGCGCGCGGTAGCTGCGGGCGTCGTCAAACCAGACCTCGTGGCGCACGCTGTTTGAGTAGTAGTTGAAATACGGCGACTGGGATGCGCCGTCATACTTAATCTCCGCGCCGGTTCGGGCGGCGAGGGAGGTTGCGGCGGCGTTGGTGAGAACCTTTGCCGAGGAGCCCTGCACGAAGGGCAGCGTCCAGTCATAGCCGTAGTTTGCCATGCCCATAAGAATCTTGCGCGGAGGAATCGCCGTCACGGCGTAGTCGAGCACCTGAGTCACGGGTCCGATGGGCGAAACCGCCATAGCCGGACCCTTGAGATAGCCCCACTCATAGGTCATGATGTTCACCAGATCGCAGACCTCGCCGTGCACCGGGTAGTCGTGTGCCTCATAGAGCGTGCCCACCTGATCTCCCGAAATTTTCGGCGCGACGGCGGAGACCAGCAGGAAGCCGCGCGCGTGTAAGGCTTCCGAAAGGCGGCGCAGGAGCCCGTTATAGCTCTCGCGGTCGAAGGGATAGACATACTCAAAGTCGATTATCAGCCCGTAATAGCTGCGCGAGGTCAGAGTGTTCAAAACGTTTTGCACAAAGGCGTCCTGAGCAGTCCCGTCGGTCAAAACCGCGTGTGCGATATCGCTTGAAAAGCCCCCTCCGGGTTTTGTGTTCGTGACTGACATCAGCGAGGCGACGCGCTCCGAGGCGGCGGCCGCGATGAGCGTCGCGTCATTTAGGGGAAGCAGCTGCCCGGCGGCGTCCACCTCATAGGAGAAGGGGCTTACATAGGTGAGATAGGGGAAGGTCTCGCCGATTCTGCCCATGTTCAGACTCGTGGTGTAGCCGTTTACGTCTATGCCGCGCGTGGGCGTGCCGGAGCGGGGGATTACTACGCGCTGACCGGGATAGAGCATATTGGCGTTCGTTATCGACGGATTTGCCGCGAGAATTGCGCTGACCGAGACGCCGTAGCGCCGCGCGATTGAATAGAGCGATTCGCCGCGCGCGACGATGTGGTTGACGTCACTGGTTTGTATGACGAGCGCCTGACCCACGCTGAGCGTATAGGGCGCGTCGATCTGGTTGTCAAAGGCAAGCGCGTCCACGCTCGTGCCGTAGCGGCGGGAGATTCCCCAGAGCGTGTCGCCTCTTTTTACGGTGTAAATTGTCATTAAACCACTCCTTGGATTAGGATTTCTGATTCATCCTATTCAAGGAGGGGAGCTTTTGCTTATTTTACGGGCGCTTTATCCATAAATCTGCTCAAGGGTTTTGTGAGTACAAGGCAGAGGGCAACGGTGAGCACGGTGTTCGGCAGCATGTAAGTCGAGTTATAGAGCAGGGAATAGAGCCAAGAGTTGTTGATGGTCGTGCCAAAAAGCTCTCCCGACAGGGTGATGTAAATCGTTATGCCGCTGATGAAGTGAACGACAAAGCGCGCGGCACAGCCGATAAGCGCGCCGAGCACCAGACCATGACGGCGGCCGCGCATCACTCCGGCGAGACCCACGGCCATATATGCGAAGAAATAGTCCAGCAGCATAGACTCCCAGTTGATAGCCGCGCCGTTTGAAAAGAAGAATTTCAGAGCGCCGAAGAGCAGACCGACGCCCAGTCCCCAGACCGTGCCTCGGCGCACGGCGAAAACAACCAGCGGAATCATCACAAGGCTCAGCGAGCCGCCAAAGCCGCCGAAGCTGAGACCGATGGGAATCTCGAGGTAGCTGAGCACCATGGCAATGGCGATGAATATCGCGCCCTCCGCGATCGTCCTCAAATGTGTGTTTTTCATAATGACCTCCCAGAAAAAATAAATAATAGATAAAAGATAATAAATAATAGACCCAAAACAAAAAGTCCGCACTCCTATTTAGAGTGCGGACTTGTCCACGAATGTGACTTCCCTACGCCGGAATTACCCGGATCAGGTTCCGCACCGTATGGTGCAAGGGTACCGCGCCTCAATTGGCGTCGTCTCAGCCGGGAAGAACCCAGCGCCCCTTATAATGCAAACTCAAACCCGCCTACGGCTGGGCTTTGAGTTTGATCCTTTTTCACAGCCCGCCACGTGCCGCTACGCGGCGACTCGCGGGCTGAGCAGTGTTTTTTTCGCCGTACACGCCGCCGAAAAAAACGATTGGAATATTGCGCTGCGCGCAAAAACGATTGGAAATTGTGTCGCCGAAAAAAACGATTGGAATATTGCGCTGCGCGCAAAAAATTTGAAAACTGCGCTACGTGCAAAATAGTGACTAATGGTGATAATACAATAGCTGGAAGGGCTTGTCAAGCATAACTTTTTATTTTTCCAACACTTCCGCCGCGCGGGCGAGATGGTCGATGATCTTAATGCTCTGGGGGCAGACGCTCTCGCACTGGCCGCAGGCTATACAGTCGGAGGCGTCCGCAGAGGAGGATGCAAAGACATATTCCCTCCGGGCGCGGTCGAGATCGTCATACACCAGATCGAAATTGAGACAGTCTAAAATCCCGGGGATGTTGATATTCTGCGGGCAGTCCTTGAGGCAGTAGCCGCAGCCGGTGCAGGGGATTCGGTCTATGGCCTCGAGGGCGACGCTTGCGCGCTCAATGGTCTTAAGCTCACTCGGCGTCAGCGGGGCGAAGTTATCCATAAATGCGAGGTTCTCTTCCATCTGCTCAAGGCTCGACATTCCGCTCAGAACAGTTATGATGCCGTCTAAGCTTGCGCCGAAGCGCAGCGCCCAGGAGGCTTCCGAGGCGTCCGGTGCGGCGGCCTTGAGAATCTTGCCCACGCTCTCGGGCAGATTTGCCAGAACTCCGCCCTTTACCGGTTCCATTATGATTATGGGCTTATTGTGCTTGCGCGCGACCTCATAGCACTTGCGCGACTCGATAGACTCGCTCTCCCAGTCGGCGTAGTTGATCTGGAGCTGGACAAACTCCATTTCGGGGTGAGCGGTCAAAATATCGTCCAGAAAATCCGCTCTGGAGTGGCAGGAGAAGCCGAGGTGGCGGATTAGCCCCTTTTCCTTTTGCTCGGCTAGGAAATCCCAAATTCCGAAGTCGTCAAAGACCTTACTGCGTCCGACGCCGAGATTGTGCAGGAGGTAAAAGTCGAAGTAGCCCGCGCCCGTGCGCTCAAGCGAGGTAAAGAGCATTTGCTTTGCTTGCTCGGCGGTTCTGGCGTCCCAGGCGGGCAGCTTCGTCGCCAGAAGAAAGCTCTCGCGCGGGTAGCGGTCAACGAGGACGGGCTTCACGATCTTTTCGGACTTGCCTTCTATGTAGCCATAGGCAGTGTCGAAATAGTTGAAGCCCTTTTCGAGAAAGAGATCCGCCATGCGTTTTGTTTGTTCAAGGTCTATCTCGTCGCCTATCATGGGCAGACGCATGAGACCGAAACCGAGTTTTTTGATGTTTTCACCGAGATATGGCATTTTTTGTGCTCCTATTCTTTAGAAAAGATTGTCACTGATGGGACTAAGCTAGTATAGCACCTAAAAAATAAAAACACAAACATAAACTTGAAAACATTCGGTAAAAAGTGTAAGATAAAAATAATATTGATTCATTGTTTTTTGAACGGAGTGATTTATATAGATACCAAACTGGAAAGGCTGCTCACCCGATCGGCAAAGCCCGCGCGGTATACGGGCGGGGAATACGGGCAGATTGTCAAGGAGAAGGCAAATATCGACCTGCGCATGGCGCTTTGCTTCCCGGATACATATGAGATCGGAATGTCAAATCTCGGCGCAAAAATCCTCTACGGCGTGATTAACGCCCTAGACGGAGTCTGGTGCGAGCGGGTGTTTGCGCCCTGGGGAGACTTTGAGGATGGTCTGCGCCGCGAGGGTATTGCCCTCTACGCCCTCGAGAGCGGGGACGCGATAGGTCAGTTTGACGCGATCGGCTTTTCCCTTGGCTATGAGCTGAGCTACACGACGGTGCTAAATATGCTCAATCTCGCGGGGCTGCCGGTGAAAAGCGCGGATAGGCCGAGCCTGCTACCGCTGGTTTTCGCGGGGGGAACGGCCTGCGTCAATCCTGAGCCGATGGCGGATTTTCTCGACCTCATGGTCGTCGGCGAGGGCGAAGAAGTGTCCATCGAGCTGCTTGAGCTGCTGCGCCGGGCGAAGCGTGAGGACTGGGAAAAGGCGCGGTTTTTATCCGATGCGGCGAATATTGAGGGGATTTATGTCCCGTCCCTCTATAATCCGGTATATAACGCCGACGGCACAATTTCACAGATAGAGGCTCTGCCCGGTGCGCCGGAGAAGGTCACGAAGCGGATTGCGGCGGATTTTGAAAACAGCTTTTACCCGACAACTCCCGTCGTGCCCTCGACGGAGATTGTCCACGACAGGGTCGTGCTGGAGCTGTTTCGCGGCTGTGTGCGCGGCTGCCGCTTCTGTCAGGCGGGCTTCGCCTACAGACCGGTTCGGAGCCGGAGCGCGGAAAAATGCATTGAATACGGCGTCGCGGCACTGGAGAACACGGGCTATCAGGAGATTAGCCTCTCCTCGCTGAGCACCAGCGACTATCGGGGGCTAAACGTGCTCTGTGACGGGCTTCTCGATTACTGCGAGCCGCGCGGAATCGGGCTTTCGCTGCCCTCGCTTCGGGCGGACAACTTTTCAATTTCGCTCATGGAGCGCGCGCAAAAGGTGCGCCGAAGCGGACTTACCTTTGCGCCGGAGGCCGGGACGCAGAGGCTGCGCGACGTGATTAATAAAAATGTCCGCGAGGAGGATCTCTTAGAGTCGCTGCGCATTGCCTTCGAGGGCGGTTGGAACACGGTGAAGCTCTATTTCATGCTCGGCCTGCCGACGGAGACGGACGAGGATGTTTTAGGCATAGCGGCGCTTGCGGAAAAGGTACTCAAGCTCTGGAAAAAAACCGCCAAGAACAAGACGCGCGGGGTGAAGATAACGGTCTCGACCTCCTGCTTTATCCCCAAGCCGCACACGCCCTTCCAGTGGGAGGCTCAGGTCTCGCCGGAGGAATATATGCGCCGCGTCACGCTCCTGCGCGATAATCTTCGCACGCGCGCCATTACTTATAACTGGCACGGAGCCGAGGAGAGCGTTATTGAGGCGGTGCTCTCGCGCGGGGACAGGCGGCTCGGTGCGGTGATCGAGGAGGTCTGGAAAAACGGCGGGCGGCTCGAGGCTTGGAGTGAATATTTTTCCTATGAACGCTGGATGCAAGCACTTCAAAAATTTGACCTGACGGCGCAGTTTTATGCCGCGCGGGAGAGGCATACGGCCGAGGTTTTACCTTGGAGCCGCGTGGATTTGGGCGTGAAGCCCGCGTACCTCATGCAGGAGCGGGAGCAGGCTTTAGCCGGGCGCGTGACGCCGGACTGCCGGAGCGGCTGCTCAGACTGCGGAGCGGGCTGCTTGCTGGAAGGGGGGCTTTGCGATGGACGGGCTTAGGCTTAAATTCACCAAAACAGGCCGCGCGGCGTTTATCTCACACCTTGACCTCATGCGCACGATGCAGCGCAGCTTCATGCGCGCAGGTCTGCCGCTGAAATACAGCGAGGGCTTTAACCCGCACGCGATTATTTCAATCGCGCTGCCGCTGTCAGTCGGGACGCGAAGCGTCTGTGAGCTGATGGACTTTAAGCTGCGCGCTTTCATGGCGGAAAAGGAGCTGGTTTACGCTCTCTCGCGCACGTTGCCGGAGGGTCTTCGCGCACTGGACTGCTATGAACCGACACGGAAATTCAAGGAGATAAAATGGCTGGAAATTAACGGGCGGCTCGACTATGACTCTCGGGACATAAACGAGATGGCGGCGGGACTGACGGAGTTTTTCGGACGGGAGAAGCTTGTTATCGAGAAGAAGTCAAAGAGCGGCACGGCGCCCACGGACATTGCCCCCGGCATTCACAGCGTTCAGCTCGACACCGGAGCGGGCGCGGTATATATAAGCGCCGTCTTGTCGGCACAGGAGCCGACGGTTAAGCCGGAGCTGCTCGTCTCCGCGCTCAGCCAGCTGGAACCCTCGCTTGCCCCTGACTTCGCCGCCTTCAGACGCGAGAGAATTCTCGATGGTGAATTCGGAGAATTCAGATAGTAAAATTGCCGCTTCCGCAGAAGCGGCAACTATTTCTCAAGCCTGTGCTTGCGGCAGCGCAATAATCGCTTTGAACAAATCCCCATCGAGCTCTAATCTCAGCGAGCCGCCTTGAAGCTCCGTGAGGCTGCGGGCGATGGAGAGCCCA
Organism: Oscillospiraceae bacterium; assembly: GCA_031262405.1. Lineage (GTDB taxonomy): Bacteria > Bacillota > Clostridia > Oscillospirales > Oscillospiraceae > UBA2658. The sequence continues at coordinate 63,037 of JAISHS010000022.1, forward strand.
AGACCGCTGCCCTCGGTGTTGCGGGAGCGGTCTCCGCGCACGAAGCGTTCCATAAGCTCCTCGGCAGTGATGTTCAAAATTTCGCGGGAGGTATTCTTAAACGTAACCCGAATCTCGCCCTCCGGGGCGGAGACGTCCACGAAGGCGCGGGTGCCGGACTGGGCGTATTTGCGAATGTTGCCCAAGATATTGTCAAACACGCGCCACATTAGCCTTCCGTCGCAGAGCGCATAGAGGGGGCGGCCGGGGTCGGTGTAGATGAGCGAGATGTTCGCGTCGGATAGCCTCTCGGAGTATTCGCCCAGTGCCTGACGCAGCAGCTCACAGACGTCGTACCTCGCCTTCTCGACCGTAATCACGCCGCTCGACGCCTTCGACGCCTCGATCAGATCCTCCGTCAGCTTCTTGAGCCGCGCGGACTGCCTCTCGAGCACCTCGAGATATTCAGCCGAGGCTCCGCCCTCTGCGTGCTCCTTTTTGAGCAGATCCACATAGTTGATGATGGAGGTGAGCGGGGTCTTTATGTCGTGGGAGACGTTGGTGATAAGCTCCGTCTTGAACTGCTCGCTCTTGAGCCGCTCGATGACGGCCTTTTCCATGCCCTCGGAGATGCTGTTGAGGTTTTCTCCGTGCTGCTTAAATTCCCAAAACATCTTCGACGTGTCGGTCTTGTAGCTCAGGTTGCCGCGGGCAAGCTCGAGCCCTCCGCTCTTGAGAATCCTCATCTGATACGCCAGATAGATAACGCCGACGAGCAGCGCGATATTATACATAAAGAGCAGGAAGATGAAGAATCCAAAGGCTTCGGTAGCCCCCCAGAGCAGAATCAGCTCCCCACATCCCGCGCCGAGGAACACGAGCACACTTCGCCAGACCAGCGGAATCATGTGGAAGAGTTCCACCATCTTTCTCCAGAGAAATCGCAGAGCGCGCCAGAGCCAGAGGTAAATAAGCGTGTTGCGCCACCACTTTTTCGCCTTGAACCGCGCCGCAAGTGAGATGAAGAAGGCAAGCGCGAGAAGTCCGGCGATTAAAACGCACAGAACAATCAAGAGAATCGCCGCCAGATTGAAGTTGAAGTAGGACAGCGGCTCGAAGGTGAAATAGAGCAGCACTATTATGGCGAGAATTGTCGCCCCTGTCAGCAGATCGAGCGGGATTTTTGAGAACCAATTGAGATAGATGCCCTCGTGGCCGCGCTTGTGTCCGGCACTCCAAAGCAGAAGGATAAAGAGCCCGATGGCTAAGAGCGCAAATTCGCCGAGCCAGACTATGAGGTCTACGGAGTGGTTTATGAGGAAAATGTGCAGCGCGGCGGTCTCGGCGAAGCCGTCGCCGTTTACCTTGAGCGCAGACGGGACATAGAGGTCAATGAAGAAGAAGTTGTCGCCGTAGAGACCTTCCGTGTCGTAGTGTCCGGGATAGGCGGTCTTGTCGGTTAGCTCAGAATAGACGTCGGGCAGGCTGCGGTCGCTCTTGACGATCTTACTGGGGCGGTGAACCTCACCGGAATCATCTGTCAGATTGCCGCTTTGGTCAATTGTCCAACCTCCGAATTCCTGCGCAACGGACGGCAGTGAATACTGTCTTATTACGTAGTGGACGTTAGTGTTGCCGGGGTAATAGTACCAGTTGGGGTCGTTCATAGCGTCCTCGGCGTCGGCATAGTACATGAGCTGGTTGGAAAACTCCCTGCCGTGATACCCGGCGACGCCGTAGAACAGCTGCGACTGATAGTAGTCGGTGTTGGCTGCACCGGGGCCGGGGTTATAAAAGCCGTCGTCTACCAGAGCGACAACGCCTAAGAGACTCGCGAAGGCGCCGGCGCACATGACCACGAAGAGAATGACGGCGATGATTTTTACGAAGGTGCGGTTTTGCAGAGCCTTAAAGTTTTGGATTGATTTTTTCATTTTCGGTTCCTCCCTTGGGGTAAGCTCTGAAGAATACTTATACAGAGCGCTCCAGCTTATAGCCCTTGCCCCACACTACCTTGAGATAGCGGGGATTGGCGGGGTCGATTTCGAGTTTTTCGCGGAGGTGGCGAATATGCACTGCGACGGTGCCCTCGGCGCCCAGAGGCGCCTCATTCCAGACGCGGCGGTAAATCTCGGCGGTGGAGAACACCTGTCCGGGGTTTTCCATGAAAAGGCGCAGGATGTCATACTCTCGGGGCGTGAGGGTAATCTCTTCGCCGTCGAGGCGAACGGCCTTTGAGCGGTCATCAAGCTCAATTCCCCCCGCGGTGAGCGTGTCGGCTGTCTTAACCATGCCGCCGAGACTCGCGTAGCGGCGAAGCTGCGCCTTTACCCGCGCTATTAGCTCCACGGGGTTGAAGGGCTTCGTGACATAGTCGTCCGCGCCGATTGTCAGACCCAGAACCTTGTCGGTGTCCTCGCTCTTCGCCGTCAGCAGTATGACGGGAATGTTGCTCTCCTGCCGAAGAGCCGCCGTTGCGGCGATGCCGTCCATCTCGGGCATCATGATATCCATGAGCGCCAGATGAATCTCCTGCGTGCGCAAAAGCTCTAGAGCACGGCGTCCCGTGCCCGCCTCGAAGCAGCGATAGCCCTCGGCAGTGAGATAGATTCGCAGCGCGGAAACAATGTCCGGCTCGTCGTCGCAGATTAGGATGTTATACATATTCGTCTCCCTCTCAAAGTAAAGGAGCTGAACCGGTATAGGCTCAGCTCCTTTACCTTGGCTTTAGTGTACCCGAAACGGATTTAAGAACCAAGTGTGCAAATGTTTAAGTTTCAATTAAGAAATGAGCTTGCCAATTTAATTTCCCGTGCGCTGGGCTATGCCCTGTATTGTCGAGAGCAGCCAGTCGTAATCAGAGGAGCTTACGATGCTTCCGCAGTAGGCGCAGCGGGCGCTCTGGTTGAGCTCTATGGGCGCGCCGCAGGAGGGGCAGCTGATTTCAACCGTTCCGCCGTCTACCTTGGGGGTAACCATACCGGCGGAGCGGGTGAGCATCCAGCGATAGGTCATGAATTTCTCCTTGGTTTGAGAGCCGGAAATGAGCTTTCCTGTGACGTCGTCTAGGGTATAGTCCACGATTCTGGTATTGAGCGTGGCTACGATACAGTCGTTAGTCTCCTCGCGCCGCCAGCCGTCGAGCGTGACGCCCAGCACCGCTATGCGATCCACGAAGTTAGTGTTTTTGGCTTTTCTAAAAGCTTCGAGCTGACCATCGAACTGATTATACAACGCGTCCGAGAGGGATGTGCGCACCGGGCGCAAATCCTTGGCCTGCCAGGCCCCTTGCAGGCGGACATAGAGATTTGCAATTTTCTCCTTCATCGCGTCCTCGGAGAAGTTGGGATCGGCTGCCTTTAGCTCTGAGAGCGGTCTCAAATCCTTCGGAAACGCAGTTTGGACAGTCGTGCTCTTATTGCCGGAGGACTTGCTCTTGGCTTGCACGACTACATAGACTGCGGCGAATATTATTATAAATATAACTACCGAGCCGATGCTGCCGTGACCGCCGCCGCTGCTGCCGCTGCCGCTGTCCCAATCGCTGTCCCAGTCGCTGCTGCCCCAATCGCTGCTTCCGCCGCCGCCCCAGTCGCTGTCCCCGGAGAAGTTTCCGGCGTCCGCCAGCGCCCAGACGGTGAAAAAGCTCATTAGTATAAGTAAGACCGCGAGAAAAATCAAAAAGGATTTTTTATGTTTCATATTTGCCTCCGTGAGGTTGGCTATTTTGCCTGTCTATATTATATATGAAAAAATCTTCCTTGCAAGGACTTTTAATGAAAAGAACAAAATTATCTTATTGGGATATTTTCTACAAAAAAATCTTGCTTATTGGAGAATTGTATATTACAATAGGTATACATAACTTTTACATAGGAGGCTGAGCATGGCTAATTTCTTTGGACGCAAGCTGGGAGAGCTGAGAAAGAAATGCGGGCTGTCCCAGAAGGACTTAGCGGCGATTATGGTGCGCAGGGGGCTCGACGTAACCAATCAGGCGATTTCCAAGTGGGAGAGCGGCGGGAGCCTGCCCAACGCGGTGCAGTTTCTGCTGGTCTGCGACATTTTGGGAGTGGTGGATATAAGCGGGGTATTTCTGGGAAAGAGCAGCGATATGCTGAAGGGTCTCACGGAGGAGGGCCGCGCGAGGATAATCGAGTTTGCCGGCTTCATTCGCGACAGCGGACTCTATGACGAGCCGAACGCCCCCACACCGAGGGGGACCCGTCGGCGGGTTCTGCCGGTGTATAACATAGACGCGCTCACGGGCGCGCCGACGCTCTATGACATAACAAACTTCACGCCGCTTGAGGTCGGAAACGAGGCGCCCTATTCGGCGAACTTCGGCATAAGGATAACGGGATACTCCATGGAGCCCTATTATCACGACGGGCAGCTTGTGTGGATCAAGCAGCAGTCAAAGCTTGAGCACGGCGAGGTCGGCGTCTTTGTCTATGAGAACAAGTGCTGCTTCAAGCGCCTGCGCGACAGGGTCGGCGGGGTAAGGCTCCAGAGTCTCGACTCCAACTATCCCGATATTATCGTGACGGAGCCCGAAAAGCTCATCACCCTCGGCAAGGCGGTTGAGCAGCTTCATGAGGACTAGTCTCTATGCGCCGCTGTTCAATAGGCTAGAGGAGCTTTCCTCGCGGGGCGAGAGGGTTATTCTCGCGATTGACGGACGCTGCGGCGCGGGCAAGACAACGCTGGCGGGCATACTTAAAGAGCGGTATGACTGCCTTGTGCTGCCGATTGACGATTTCTTCCTAAGACCCGAGCAGCGCACGGCGGCTCGGCTTGCCGAGCCGGGTGGCAATATCGACTATGAGCGTTTCCGCTCTGAGGTTCTTGAGCCTCTGAAAACCGGGGAGCCGTTTTCTTACCGCCCCTATGACTGCCATGCACAGAAACTGGCGGAGCCTGTTTTGGTCGAGCCGACGCTCTTGACGGTGGTGGAGGGCTCTTACAGCCTGCACCCGTATTTTGACGGCTTTTACACGCTCAGCGTGTTTTTAACCCTGCCCGTACCCGCGCAGCTCGAGCGCCTTCGCGCGCGCAACCCCGCGAACCTAGATCGCTTTGTCAGCGAATGGATACCAATGGAGGAGAGGTATTTTGAGGGGTTTAAGGTTTCGGAAAAGAGCAGTTTTTGTTTCGACACAGGAGCGAGACAAATTGAGAATTGACAATTGACAATTGACAATGATTGTATCGCTACGCGATTGATTAAGTCTTGTCGCGCTTTGCGCGACTCCACTAATTCTCAATTTAAGCATTCTCAATTGTCAATTATAAGTAACAAGAAGCCCCCCGAAGGGGGCTTCTTGTTACTTCAGACCGCAGACAAAGCCTGTTTCAGCTCAATGCTGGAACGGGCTTTGACAATATCTTGGGAAATAGAACCGATAAAACGAAATTGGCGTAGCAGATAAGGAAATCGGCGCAGCTCA
>JAISHS010000027.1 GCA_031262405.1 Oscillospiraceae bacterium
TCCCGAAATACGGCGCGGACATAATAAGGCTCTGGGCCGCCAGCGCGGACTACAGAAACGATATGCGCTGCTCTGAGGGTATTTTCAAGCAGCTCTCCGAGGTGTATCTCAAAATCCGCAACACCGCGCGGTTCATTCTGGGTAACCTAAACGGCTTTGACCCCGACTGCCTCACGCCCGTGGAGGAGATGGACGAGCTAGACCGCTGGGCGGTCTCCGAGCTGAACCGGCTCGTTTCCCGCTGCCGGGAGGTCTATGAGGATTATGAGTTTTACAATGTGATTCACGCGGTGCACAAATTCTGCGTGGTGTCGCTGTCTAACTTCTATCTGGACATCATAAAGGACAGGCTCTATTGCGACGGGACGGATTCACCCGAGCGGCGCAGTGCGCAGTCGGCGATGTATATGATTTTGGACGCGATGGTGCGTCTGCTTGCCCCGCTTGTCTCCTTCACGGCGGACGAGATTTGGCTTGCGATGACCCATGACAAGAGCGCGAGAGCCGAAAGCGTCATGCTAAACGATATGCCGCAGCTTCATGAGGAGCTGATTTTTGAGGGCGAGAGCTCCGCACGTTGGGACACGCTCATCTCGCTGCGCGACGACGTGAATCGCGTGCTGGAAGCCGCGAGGGGTGAGAAGATTATCGGAAAGCCGCTGGAGGCCGCCGTGACGCTGCACGTCTCGGAGGCCGCAAGAGCTGATTTTGATAAGCTCGCGGGGCTTCCGCTCGATAAGCTCTTTATAGTCTCCGAGGTCTTTGTGGACTTTGAGGGCTTTGCGGGGACACCTGGCGAGAACTTCCCGGGGATAGGCATTGAAATCGCCCCGAGTGCGGCAGGGAAGTGCCCCCGCTGCTGGACGCACAGCACATCTGTCGGGCAAAGCGAGCGTTTCCCGGAGCTGTGCGAGCGATGCGCGAAGGTATTGGAAAATGACTAAAAGCCCCTTGAAAAAGGAGGGAGATTTATGGTTTACGCAATAGTGCTGGTGATCGTGCTCATAATCGATCAGGCGGTTAAGACCTGGACGATTTCGACGCTTCCGCTCGGCGGTACGCTGGAGTTTATCCCCAAGCTGGTAGAGCTGACGCACGTTCAGAACCGAGGTGCGGCCTTCGGGCTGCTCTCCGGCAGCTCTTGGGCGCGCTGGGTCTTTGTCGCGCTTACGATTGTCATGTGCATCGTAATAGTTGTTGTGCTTGCCAATGACGTTATCAAAGCCCGTCCCGGACGCTGGCTGCTGGTGATGATAATGGCGGGCGGCCTCGGCAACTGCATAGATCGCGCCGTGAACGGTTATGTTGTGGATATGTTCCACTTCTTGTTTAAAATTTTCGGGAAGGATTTTCCGGTTTATAATATCGCGGACATCTTTATCACCGTCGGCGGAATCGCCTTCTGTCTGTGGCTCATTTTCCACAAGCCGGAGGAGGAACCGGCTAAGGCCTCCGAAACTCCGCGCGGGAGAATTGCGCCCGAGCGCCGCGAGGCCAAGACGCCGCCGGAGGATTATCTGACCCAGCTCAAGAAGCCCGTTGCCATCGCGCAGAAGGATATTGAGCGCGAGCGAGCCGAGCGCGCAGAGCAGCTTGCCCGTGAGCGCGAAGAGCGCCGCGAGGCTTCCCGCCGCGCCGCCGCCGCAGGTCACGCCGCACCCGCCCATGCCGCGCCCTCCCACGCCGCGCCGAGCCGGAGAGCCGCGCCGCCGAGCGACGCTCGCCGCGCCGCCGCGCCGAGTGTGCCGCGCCGTTCGGAGCGGAGCGCTTCTGACGATCCCTTCGCCGAGTTTTATGACACCCCCGCGCCGAGAAAGCCGAGTGCACCGAGACCGGCCGAGCCCCCGCGCGCTGCCGCTCCGGCTTCCGCGCCGAGACAGGCGGAGAGACGAGCGCCCGTGAGCGCGCCGAGACAAGCGGAGAACTTTGCTCCCGCAGCTGCGCCGAGAAAGCCGAGTGCGCCGAAAAAGGACGAAACTGCCTTCTCGCTGGAGGATATTCTGGCGGAATTTTCCGATAAATAGGAGCTATGACAAGGACATATTTAGTTACACCGGAGGAGAGCGGCGAGAGGATTGACGCTCTCCTCCCGCGGCATATTGAGGGACTGTCCCGGTCTCAGGCGGCAAGGCTATTCGAGAGCGGGGCGGTTTTGCTGCGCGAAAAAGCCGTTAGAAAAAACTACCGCGTGTCGGGAGGCGAGTTCTTTACAATAGAGCTGCCGGAACCGGAGGATACGAGCCTTTCTCCCGAGAACATCCCGCTGGACATAGTGTATGAGGACGACGATCTGATTGTGGTCAATAAGCCCAAGGGTCTCGTTGTGCACCCCGCGCCCGGGCACAGCGGCGGAACGCTAGTCAATGCGCTGCTGTATCACTGCGGGGAGAGTCTGTCCGGAATCGGCGGGGAGAAGCGCCCCGGAATTGTCCACCGCATTGACAAGGACACCTCGGGGCTTATTATAGCGGCGAAGAACGATTTTGCCCACCGAAAACTTGCCGCGCAGCTTTCCGATCACAGCCTGAGCCGTACCTATGAAGCTCTCGTGCTCGGTAGCCTTCGCGAGGACTCCGGCACCATAAACGCACCCATCGGGCGCAGTCAGACAGACCGCAAGAAAATGGCGGTCACGGAGAGAAATTCCCGCGCCGCCGTCACGCATTATGAAGTTATCGCCCGACATGAGGGGTTCACGCACATCCGCTGCAAGCTTGAGACCGGGCGTACACATCAGATTCGCGTGCACCTGGCAAGCCTCGGGCATCCGGTGCTCGGCGATCCGCTCTATTGCAGGCAAAAGCCCCCCAAGGGTCTTGAGGGGCAGTGTCTGCACGCGCGGGAGCTGAGATTTGTGCATCCGCGCACGGGGGAAGAGGTTGTGGTGGAATGTGGGATACCGGAATATTTCAGGGGGCTAATTGAGAATTGAAAATTGAGAATTGAGAATTAAAGGAGTCGCGCAAAGCGCGACAAGATTTAAATCATCGCGGAGCGATACATTTAATTGTCAATTCTCAATTCTGCATTCTCAATTCCTAAAAAAACCCCTCAGCAGTTCGACGCACTCCGTTTCTAAAATACCCGCATAGACGGCGGGGTTATGCCCGAAGCGTTCGGAAAACAGGTCTATGACGCTGCCGGCGGCGCCCGAGGAGGGCTCGCGCGCGCCGAAGACGAGAGTCGGAATGCGCGCGTTTATTATAGCACCGGCGCACATGGGGCAGGGCTCGAGCGTGACGTAAATTGTGCAGCCCGTCAGCCGCCAGTCACCGAGGGCAGAGCAGGCTTCGGCAATCGCCGCGATTTCCGCGTGAGCAAGAGCGCTGTGGGTGCTCTCGCGGCAGTTGCGCCCGCGACCGATGATTTCGCCGCTCTCGCTTACTATGACGCAGCCGACGGGAACCTCGCCCTCGCTTGCGGCTATCCGTGCGAGATTCAGCGCCTCGCGCATGAAGTTTTCACGCACCTGTTCAAGGCTTTGGCTGTTCGTTTCAAACATTTTCTCACTCATCCAGCTTGAGCACCGCCATGAAGGCCTCCTGCGGGACGCTGACCGAACCGAGGCTGCGCATACGCTTTTTGCCCTCCTTCTGCTTTTCAAGCAGCTTTTTTTTGCGCGTGATGTCGCCGCCATAGCACTTGGCGAGCACGTCCTTGCGCACGGCCTTGATGGTTTCGCGCGCGATTATTTTGCCGCCGATTGCCGCCTGAACCGGTACCTCGAAGAGCTGGCGGGGGATGTTTTCCTTGAGCTTCTCGACGATTTTCCTTGCGCGGGGATACGCCTTGTCGCGGTGGACGATGAAGCTCAGCGCGTCGACGCTGTCGCCGTTTAGGAGCACGTCGAGCTTGACTAAATCGCTCTCGCGGTAGCCGGTGAGCTCATAGTCGAGGGATGCATAACCCTTTGTGCGCGCCTTTAACGCGTCGAAGAAGTCGTAAATAATCTCGTTGAGCGGCATATCATAGTGAAGCTCGACGCGGGTCGAGTCGAGATAGCTCATGTCCTTATACTCGCCGCGGCGGCTCTGGCACAGCTCCATGATGTTGCCGACATATTCGGTCGGGGTCAGGATAGAGGCGGAGACGAAGGGCTCCTCTGCAATGTCAATGCCGCCCGGATCGGGGTAGTTGAGGGGGTTATCGACGATGAGCTTTGTACCGTCGGTCTTCGTGACGTGGTAGATGACGCTCGGGGCGGTTGTGATGAGGTCGAGGTTATATTCGCGCTCGAGCCGCTCTTGAACAATCTCCATGTGGAGCAGTCCCAGAAAGCCGCAGCGGAAGCCGAAGCCCAGCGCGGCGGAGCTTTCCGGTTCGTAGGAGAGCGCGGCGTCGTTGAGCTTTAGCTTTTCGAGAGCGTCGCGCAGGTCGGGATATTTTGCGCCGTCCGCCGGATAAACGCCCGAAAAGACCATGGGCTGAGCCGGGCGGTAGCCGGGTACCGGCTCGGCGGCAGGGGTCTTTTGAAGGGTGACTGTGTCGCCGACCTGAGCGTCGGAGACGTTTTTGATACTCGCGGCGATGTAGCCGACGTCCCCGGCGGCGAGCGTCTCGCAGGGGGCAAGTCCGAAGGTTCCGAGTCTGCCCACTTCGGTTACTTTATACTTGGCGCCCGACGCCATGAGGGAAATTTCGCTCTCGCGGGAGACCTTTCCGTCGAAGAGACGGACATAGAGGATTACGCCGCGAAAGCTGTCATACTGGCTGTCGAAAATCAGAGCGCGCAGGGGGGCGAGCTCGTCGCCGCTCGGCGGGGGTATTTTCGTGACCAGCTCCTCGAGTACCGCTTCGATATTAATGCCGTTTTTTGCGCTGATTTCGGGCGCGTCGAGGGCGGGGATGCCGATAATGTCTTCAATTTCCATTTTCGCGCGCTCGGGCTCGGCGGAGGCGAGGTCAATTTTGTTGATCACGGGGAGGATTTCGAGGTTGTGATCCAGCGCGAGATAGGTGTTGGCAAGCGTCTGCGCCTGAATGCCCTGGGTCGCGTCGACAACGAGCAGCGCGCCCTCGCAGGCGGCAAGAGAGCGCGAGACCTCGTAATTGAAGTCGACGTGCCCCGGCGTGTCGATGAGGTTTAGGGTATAGGTCTCACCGTCCTGCGCGAGATAGCTCATGTTCACCGCGCGGGCTTTGATGGTTATGCCGCGCTCCTGCTCGAGTTCCATGTTGTCGAGCACCTGGGCGTGCATATCGCGCAGCGCGACGGCGCCGCACTTTTCCAGAAGTCTGTCGGCGAGTGTGCTCTTGCCGTGGTCTATGTGTGCGATTATGCAAAAATTGCGTGTTTTATTCTGCTCGGCCATATAGTATAATTACTCCACTCGATTTTAAAATAACTATTAGTGTTTTATTTGTTTTGCGCCTGTATAAGATTGAGCTCCGCCTGCGCCATGTCGAGCGCAGCTTGAGCGGCGTTAAGCGGGGAGGCTTCACTTCCGACGAGGGCGGAGAGCCTTCGCCGCGCGGCGCGAAGATAAGCTTCGCTCTCGCGCCTTACCTCCGGCGAGTTATCTCCGGCGGGAAGGTTTGACGGGAGGGGGGCCTCGCCGTCGGAAGAGCCGGAAGGCGTCTCGCGCCCGAGGATGAAGTCCGCCGAGACGCCGAAATAGTCGCAGACGCGGCAGACGACGAGAAGGCTCGGCTCGCGGTTTGAGTTTTCATAGTGGGAGAGCAGCGCCTGACTGAGCTTTAGGTCTTGTGCCAGCTTGCGCTGACTCAGAGAGGCCTCGCGCCGAAGCTTTGCCAGTCTGTCGCCGAATTGGATTTCCATATCCGCACCTTCTTGTGTGTTCATTTGACGATGTTCATTATACAGTCGGTTGCGGGATTTGTAAACACAAATTGAGTCGCCGATGAACCGACGGCGGCAACTTCAAAATTTGTTCGTTTAATATTTATAATTAATTACGGTTTTGTTCATTGTGAAGTAATATTTTGATTTTAGAATGAGTTCAAATTAAACGGCATCCCCCGAATGATTGACAGTATATCAAGGAGGTAAGTATTAATGCAGGATGAAAACTATGGCGTTGAATTCGGAGAGCAGCCGACCGATACGCAGAGTGATTTTGAGAACGCGGCGGAGCCGATTTCCGGCGAATATAGCTTCAAGCGCGACGAGCTTCCAGGCCGTCCTTATATGGACGCCAACTACCACAGCGGCAGTGAGATGGAGTGTCCTAAAAGCTATTACACGCCGCCGAGGAAGATTGAGCGCACAAGCAAGCCCAAGAAAAAGCGCGGCTTAGCGCCGTTTATAGCCGCGTGCCTAATATGCGCGCTGCTCGGCGGAGTGGGAGGCGGCGCGATAGTGGCGGCGCTCACGCCGGAGCCGGTGACGGTCACGGATTACGGCGGGGCCTCGCTCAAGCTCAGCAGCGGCATTCCTCAGGTCGCGCCGAACCCCGACACTGTTGCCGTGGGTACCCCGCTGACGGGCGCGGAGATTTATGCCCTCGGCTGTGAACAGGCAGTCGGAATTACGACTGAGATTACCTATCAGAACTATTTCGGCATGGAATCTGCCGCCGCCGTTACAGGCTCCGGCTTTATAGTCACGGAAAACGGCTATATCGTTACCAACTATCACGTTGTTCAAGTAGCCTATGAGCAAGAGCTTGCCATCTCTGTCATGCTCTTTAACGGCGACAAATATCCGGCGGAGATAGTCGGCTTTGAGAAAAGCGACGACGTTGCCGTGCTCAAAATCGCGGCCACGGGTCTGCCTGCCGCGACGCTGGGCAACAGTGGGAACCTGCTTGTCGGCGATCCGATCTATGCCATAGGAAACCCGCTGGGCGAGCTGAATTTCTCTATGTCCACGGGCAGCGTATCCGCGCTTAACAGGAGTATTACAACCACGGACGCCAATACGGGCGAGCAAACCACGAACACGATGTTCCAGATTGACGCCGCCGTAAACAGCGGCAACTCCGGCGGTCCGGCCTATAACAACAGGGGCGAGGTCGTGGGCATTGTAGCCGCGAAATATTCCAAAACCGGAGTCGAGGGTCTGGGCTTTGCGATTCCGATTGACGAGGTCAAGACCATGGTTTCCGATCTCGTGTCCTATGGCTATGTCACCGGCAAGCCCAGCTACGGCGTAAAGGCGAAGACGGTGAGCAGCGTTGCCGGGAGCTATTTCGGCACCTCGGACGGCGCGGAGATTGTTGAGGTTATCCCCGGCGGCGCCGCCGAAAAGGCCGGCGTTAAGGTGGGCGATATAGTGACGGCGGTAAACGGCATTAAGATTTCCAGCTCTCCGGAGCTTGTAGCCTCTAAGGACGGCTTTAAGCCCGGCGACACCGTAACACTCACGCTGTATCGCGACGGGGACTATCTGGAATTGCCCCTTACCTTCGGCGAGGACACGGGGCTCGTCGACACATCGCCTGAGGTCCCGGAGACGCCGTCTGACGCCGCACCGTCAAAGCTGCCGAGCGTTCCTAAAACCAATTGACAGGGTCACGCAACCCTGCACAATAGAACTTAGCCGCCGCAGCGGTCTGCGATAACAAAGCGAGAGGAACGAGCGACTTATCAAAATAATCACGAAGTGATTTTTTATAATATTATAACAAGGGTCGGGCTTCATTTTTGAAGCTCGGCTCTTTTTTTTGCTAAAGAAAAAATTTTTTGCGGGTATTAAGTTTTCGGGGGATTGTTACGATATATGAATTGAGAACTAATACAGGTAGCTTTATGAACACTTAATATTGATTTTTCAATGAAAAATCAGCATAGAAACTGAGGGCGGACGATGATTCGAGGGCTTTATACCGCGGGAACCGGAATGCTTTTGAAGAGAAGGCAGATGGAGACGGTTATCAATAACATAACCAACGCGGACACCACGGGCTATAAAAAAGAATATTTTATCTCCACTCCCTTTAGTCAGGTGATGGTCAATCGGCTAAACGACTCTATGCCCGGGACGATCGGAAACATGACCTTCGGCGCTCAGCCGGATCAGCTCTATATCAATTTTGAGACGGGCAGCTTTGAGACTACCGGCTCAACTACCGATTTTGCAATTGCCGGGGACGCTTTCTTCGCAGTGGAGACGCCGGACGGCGAGCGTTATACAAAAAACGGAGCCTATGTACTAAACAGCGAGGGCTACCTGACGGACGCTAACGGAAACTATCTGCTCGGTACGAACGGACGAATTTATGTCGGGTCGGAGGATTTTGCGGTGGACGCCCAAGGACGCGTTACGGTAGGCGGGGCGCAGACCAATCAGATAAGGCTAGTCGGGTTTGAAGACCTCAACACGCTGCGCAAGCAGGGCAGCAACCTCTTCTTTTCAGATGAGGCTCCCGCAGAGCTTACGGGCACCGTGGACATAAAGCAGGGCTTTCTTGAGACCTCTAACGTCGATATAGCGCGGGAGATGGTTGACATGATGACGGTTTACCGCACCTATGAGACGAATCAGCGCATACTGACGATGATAGACGAGACGATCGGTATGTCGGTGAATAATATAGCCAGACTGGGCTAAGAGGTGAACATTTATGTATGAGGGTTTAAATATAGCTCAGACGGGGCTTATGTCGATGCAGATGAGGCTGGACGTTATTGCCGATAACATAGCAAACGTAAACACCAACGGCTTTAAGGCCTCGAGGCTTGAGTTTAAGGACGCCCTGTATACGGCGGGTCTGCTTCCGGCGCTTGCCGCGACGCCCGAGGGCAATCAACAGGAGGGGCACGGCACACTTCCCTCCGCAGTCAGCCGCGATTTTTCGCAGGGCGCGCTCGTTACCTCCGGTAATCCCTGGGACTTCGCGATTGAGGGAGAGGGCTTCTTCGCCCTTCAAAACACCGCCGGGGACACGGTTTATACCCGCACGGGCAGCTTTTATAAGTCGATTGAGGCGGACGGGGCCTATCTCGTAAACGACGACGGATATTATGTTTTGGACAATAACGGCGAGAGGATTTTGACGCCGGAGGATACGATAGGAGTGGCGGTGGACTCGGACGGGACGCTTTCCTTTGAAACTCTCGGAGGAAATGCGGAATCTGTTACACTTGGGGTCTATACATTCAGGAATACAGGTGGTATACTGGCTTTGGGCGATGGAAACTTTGGAGTGGATATTGCCGCCGGGGAGCGTCTCGAGGCGGTCAATTTTAAGGTGCTTCAGGGTATGACGGAGGCCTCAAACGTTGATTTGGCGACGGAAATGACGCTGCTTGTCCGCTCGCAGAGAGTGTTTTCTCTGGCGGCGCGGGCGGTCACAACCGCGGACGACATGGAGGGCGTTGCCAACAACATGAAGAGCTGACGTTAGCTTTGCCACACATGTTTCTGGAGGTGTGTTAGTATGGCACTCACATTAGTTTCTTGCAAGTTTTGCAAAAAACCCTTTCCCAGCTACGGCGGGAGACTTTGTCCGGCGTGTCTCAAGGAAATTGACGACGGCTATGTCACGGTCAGGAATTATCTCTATCAGAACCCCGAAGCAACTTCCGTAATCGATATTGCGGAGCAAACGGGAGTGGAGGAGGATGTTATCCTCTATCTGCTCAAGGAAAACAGATTGTATTTTAAGAACTGGACGGGAAATTCAAGGCTCTGTCAAATCTGCGGAATACCGATCGGCAGCGGCACAATCTGCCCCACCTGCTCCGGCAAGATGCAGGAGCGGATGATGACCGAGGTGGGCGGCGGCGGAGCCGGAGGCTCGAGTACGGCGGAGCCGAAGACCACGAAAACCACTAAAAAAGGCGCGAGGATGCACGTCTCGCACAACAAAGACGATTAGTCGGAGCCAATAGGCGCGGCGAAAATCGTGAGAGATTTCAAAGTAAGCCACAGGTAAGTTACCACAAACCGAACCGCTAATTAAAATGGAGATGATTTTAAATGAAAATCAACCCGCTGGCTAAACCGGGCATTATTCAAAGCTATCAGGCGCACAACAAAAAAGTATCCAATTCCGGAAGCTCCTATCACGGGGGCTCGGATCAGGTGTCTTTTTCAGACGACGCCCTCAAGTTTTCGCAGATAATGAAGCTGGTTCGGGACAATATGGAGTCCGGTGAAGCCGCGCGCTCTCAGAGGCTTGAAGAGATTAAGAGCGGCATCGCCGACGGCAGCTATAAGATAAAGAGCGACGTCGTTGCCGAGAGTATTTTGAGAGTGCTTTCGGACTCGTAAATTGAGAGATTTGCTTTTAAACATCTACCTCATGACGGAGGGTTTGGCTCTTGAGACAGGAAATTAAAGAGGTATATGAGCTTCTGCAGGCGCAAAAGGAAATTCAGACTGAGCTTTTGAAGCTGGGTCACTTGAAACGCCGGGCGATTGTCCGCGCGGACACCGGAAAGCTGACCGATATTGTCGGGCGCGAGCAGTTCTATGTATCGAAGATGAATAGCCTAGAGCGAAAGCGTACTAAGCTCATGCCGGAGCTCTCGGCGCTCGTTTCGCGCAGGGGCGGCACAATGACGCTCGGCGAGCTTATTGACTCCGCGCAGCCGGAGGAGCGGGAAGCCTTAAACAGGCTCGGGCGCGAGCTGAGGCTCATGCTCTTTGAGCAGCTGGAGCTTAACTCCATCAACAGTAAGCTGCTGGAGGATCATCTGTGCTATGCCGAGACCATGATTTCCGCCGCCGTGGGCAGAGAGGACCCGCTCAATAATTTCTACGGGGGCGACGGCAGATGTGCCGATGACCGTCCGAGGAAAACGGGATTTTTTGACCGACAGATATAGCTGAAAAAACGATTTAAATTTATTTCGCGCTCCGGCGCGAAACTCTACGAGGTTTTAATACTTTGAAAGGAGAGCGCGCATGGGAATCAGACCGACTTTTTTCGGGCTTGAAATCGCCAGAACCGGTCTTGTCGTGAGCCAGAAGGGTCTGGACGTTACGGCGCACAACATATCTAACGTCAACACGCCGGGTTACACCAGACAGCGGCTGATTCAGGCGGCCTATGCCCCCTATGACGCGATTACGCAGTTTCGTCCGGTGGACGAGGCGCTGGTCGGCACCGGCGCTCACGCGCTGATTTTAGATCAGGTGCGCTCGGAATTTCTGGATCAGCAATATCGCAACGCGCTGTCTCCGACGGAATATTGGAACGCCAAAACCCAGGGGCTGCAATACATAGAGCCGCTCTTTGACGATTCGGGCGAGGGCTCGCTCTATGCCAGCCTGCAGGGGTTTTTGACCGCGCTTAACACGGAGACCACGGAGGCTAACGACAGGGAGCAGAGAGAACTCATACAGGAGAGAGGAAAGGCTCTGACGGATAATTTCAATCTGATTTACAGCAGACTTCTCGCTTTGCAGGAGGACCAGAATCTCGCGGTGGATACCGTTACCCGCCGGATTAACACTATAGCCAACAACATCGCAGAGCTCAATAAGACCATTCAGTCCTATGAGGTCGCCGGACAGCCGGCAAACGACCTGAGGGATCAGCGCAACTCGCTGCTCGACGAGCTGTCGGGGCTGGCGGACATCACCTATGACATTGGCGCCGACAACCAGCTGTCTATCCAGATCGGCGGAAAAGACCTTGTGAAACACCTTACGGTGACTGAGCTGAAGTGTGTGGAAACAAAAAATCCCTTGACGGGTAAGATGGATATCCTCACGCCTGTCTGGACGGATAACGACGCGCCGCTTGAACTTCAGTTCGGGGAGCTGAAGGCGCACCTCGATTTGCAGGGCGGGGCGAACGACGCTGACGACGATTCGAGCATCGCCTATTTCGCCAAGCAGCTGGATACTCTGGCGCGGGCGATAGCGCAGGAGGTCAACAGGGTTCACAGCGGAGGCTACACGCATCCGGCGGCTGACCCCAACGGGGAGTCCAAAAACGGAGTACATTTCTTCGACGGCGCGGTTGCCGTTGATGATGACGGCAACGGCGAACAGGATACTGATGTTGACGGTAATCTCGTCTGGGACTATAGTGCTGTAAACGCCGGGAACTTCAAGCTCTCGGACGAAGTTGCGGGCAATGTTTATATGATTGCTTCTTCCAATGAGAAGATTGTGATGGATGAGAGTGACCCGAATTTTAACGCGAACCTTATGACGCACGTCGGCAACCAAGAGAACATGCGAGAGATCGCTAAGCTGTTTGACCTGCAGAACATAACGTACAATGGTATCTCTATCGGCAGCTTTGAGGGCTTTCTCAACGGCATTACCCTTGACGTGGCGACGGTATTAAACCACAGCAAGAACACGCAGTCTACCTATACGACGCAGTCGGCGGACATTTCGTCGCAGCGTGAGGCGATAAGCGGCGTCTCGCTCGACGAGGAGATGACGAATCTGATTAAATATCAGCACGCCTATAACGGCGCGGCGCGGGTCATAACCGCGATGGACGAGGCGATAAACACGATTATCAACTCGATGGGCATAGTCGGCAGAGGATAAAAACGATTTGATTTTATTTCGCGCTCCGGTGCGAAACGCTACGAGGTTATTTATATGAGAGTTACAAATTCAATGCTCGTGTCGAGCTTTATGGGCAACTTAAGCAGCAACACGGCGCGGCTCATGGAGCTTCAAAATCAGCTGTCCAGCGGCAAGAAGAGCGCGAGTATAAGCGACGATCCGGTAAGTCTGATCTACAGCCAGCAGGCCAGACAGCGCCTGCAAAGGCTCGAGATGTATCAGAAGAATATTCAGACGACGGGCGAGTGGCTCACGCAGACAGAGTCGGCGCTTTCTGACCTCAACGAGGTTATCAAGTCCGCGATGGAGGCCTGCGTAACGGCGGCAAACGACATCGAAAATGCAGGCGACCGCCAGAACACTGCGGAATATATCGCGCAGCTGCGCGACCACTTTTTGAACACCCTCAATTCCACCTATGGTACCAAGTTCGTCTTCGGCGGCTACGACACCACGGGCTACACGAACGCAAATGGCGAAAAGGCAAACCCATTCACGGTAAACGCCGCCGGGGATTTGCTCTTTAACGGCGAGGAAGTGACTCCCGCCCCCGGTACTACTACGAATCTGGGCAATATTAGAGACGATGTTTTGACCTTTGATCTCGGTCTCGGAGTCGAGATGGAGGCTACGATGAACGGCGTGGACGTCGCGGTCTATAACGGCGACGAAAATATCTACGGGCTGCTGAGCGACTTGTTTGACGAGCTGTCGGGCGACAGCCCGGACGCCGAAACAATCAGCGGGTTCATATCCAAGTTTCAAGATGCGCAGGAGCACATTCTGGGTCTGACGGCGGAGCTGGGCGGGCGGCAGAACAGGCTCGAAATGCTCGAGAACCGCTATTCGATGGATGAGATAAACTACACGCAGATGAAGTCTGACGCGGAGGACGCGGACATTGCAGAGGTTATCATGAATCTGAAAATGGCGGAGGCTGTTTATAACGCGGCGCTTGCCGCGGGCGCGAACATAATTCAGCCGACGCTGATGGACTTTTTGAGATAGGATGGGGCTAAGCACCGCCGCAAGGATGCCGGTGATGTGTGATCGGTCAGTGAAAGCCAAGGAGAGGTGAGAAAGAATGGCGCTGGCAAGTATATCAAGAATTATTATTGAACAGCAAATGGCGGCTATTGGGGTTCGGACGACGCCTGCGAATTTGCAGATAACTACGCCGAGCCCGGAGATGACCATAACTCAAGAGAACGCTGAGTTCACTGTAGAGAGCGAGAGACCGACCTTTAAGGTGAACCAGAAGAAGCTGCGCCGCGAGATGAATCTAGCTGACCCCGTTACCTTCAATCAGGAATTAGGCAGCAAGGCTCAGCAGGCGGTTCATAACGGGATTAAAAGCAAGTCTCAGGAGGGTGATTTTATTGCCTCTGTGCAGCAGCAGGGCAACAGAATCGCCATGATTTCCAAGCAGAAATCCATTGCGAAAACAAAAAAGGCGGCGAACATCGCCCTAATGCCCCCGAGCAAACCGGAGATTGAGTGGAATCCCGGTTATGTGCGAATTAACTGGTCGGGGCACAATGTGAAAATAGAGTGGGAAGGCGAGTATATGCCGGAGATGGTGGTTGACCCGCCGTATTCCGTGGAGGTTTTTCTGCTCAGAGAGCCGCAGTTTCGAATAACCGTCGAGCCGGGAGATGACCCCTATCAGCCCGGCCAGCGCGTGGATGCCCAGCTATAGCTTCGCCAGAGTTGCAGACTGTTGACAAAGAAATGAGGATGGTATATAATGGAACTGAAGACGATTCGCTTTGGAATGGTTGAAATTGACGAGAGCAAAATTCTTAGCTTTCCCAACGGGCTTCCGGGGCTTGAGGACAACCGCCGCTTCGCGCTCTTGAATTTTGAGGACAGCTTTCCTCTTTTCTGGCTTCAGGCTGTTGACGACGAGGGAGTTTGTCTGCCCGTTATCAACTCGTTTATGGCATTTAAGGGCTATGCATTTGACATTGACGACGCCGACTGTGCCGAGCTAAAGATCGAAAATCCCGGGGACGTTCAAGTTATGAGCGTTGTCGTTATACCCGAGGATATCGAGAAGATGACGGCGAATCTGGCGGCGCCTATAATTGTAAACACCGAAAGCGGTCTGGCAAAACAGATTATTCTGGGCGGAGCGGAGCTCGGCATTAGGGTGCCCGTCTTTGCCGAGGTTTGCAGACTCATAAGGGAGGTTGGCGCGAATGCTGATACTGTCGCGGAAAGTGAATGAAACGATCTGTATCGGCAACGATATCCGCGTTACCCTGCTCGGGGTGGACGGGGATAAGATTAAGATCGGTATTGACGCGCCGCGCGAGGTGAAGGTGTTTCGCGAGGAGCTTCTTGAGGCTACGCGCAGCACGAACCGTCAGGCCGTTCAAGCGCCGGTAGTCGTGTTTGACACAAGTAAATTGAAGTTAGAGCCGGAGGGCGATAGTTAATATGAACTTGGGGCGAAAGCCCACGGAACGAAGGAGCGTTTATGGCGGAAAATTTTAGTATTCACAATGTATCCGAGGATATGATAGAGCCTTTCTTGGACGAGTGCATGGCGGAGACCGATATGTGTACCTGTCCCCGCTGCCGGTTGGACGTTTTGGCATTTGCGCTGAATGCGTTTCCGCCTCACTATGTTGTAACCGATTTCGGCGACATGATTACAAGAGCAATGTCGCTCTCGACGCAGTTTCGCGCGGACATAGTAACGGCGGTTATGGAGGGCGTAAAGCTGGTCAGCCAGCGTCCGAGGTGCGGAAACACGAAAAAGCAGTAAATTCTACATAGTAAAATCATAATAGCGCAACGCTAAGGGAGATTTTTTGCAAAATCTCCCTTTTATTTTTTAAAAAATCTTCCTCAGCAACAAATAATTGCAAATTTTTTTGGTAAATAAAAAATTTATCTGGTTTTGTTGAAATCTGTTTATCAAAATGCTATAATTCTAGCAGTCTAGATTGGGTCAGTGTGTGATTAGGGCTTGAGTTGCTATAGGCTGTCATGAAAGGCGTTGCACAAAATGAGAGAAATCATTGACAAAATTCTGAAATCCATCACAGAATTCTTTGGAAAACTCACAAAAAAGGACAAAATCCGTCTGGCGGTAATCGTTGCCGTGGTGATTATTCTGGCAATTGTCGTTACGGTTGTGCTGGGTCAGACGAAATATGTCGTGCTCTACACGGGGCTGGAGGCGGAGGAAGCCGGAGAGATTACCGCACAGCTCGACGAGCTGGGCGAAGTATACCAGACTCAGGGCACGGGAACTATCCTTGTTCCGCAGGAGAACGCCTCCAGACTCAAGATGTCTCTGGCGGCGGCGGGTCTGCGCTCAAGCGGGTTTAACTATGATACATACATGACCTTGGGCACGGGCTTCGGCGTGACGGACGCCGCCGCTGAGCAGGCGATTATCTATCAGACTCAGGAATTTATCGTCGATCAGATAACGATGAACAACGCGATTACCAGATGTACGGTTATATTTACGCCTAAGAAGGACTCTGTCTTTGCCCTCTCGGAGAATGTGACGGAGGCCTCGGCCTCGATCGTGGTTGAGGTGCGCGGCGCGCGCAAGCTTACAAATGAAGAGGTTCAAGCCATAGGCGGGATTGTCTCGGCGTCGGTGCCGGGGCTGAAGATGGAGAATGTCTCGCTGACGGACACGGTATTTAACACCTATTCCCTCGGCGGGGACGACTGGAACACTGGTGTAAACGACCAGCTAGCCCTGCAAAATGAGGTTCAGGACGGGCTTGAGGAGCAGGTCGTAAGTCTCCTCGCGCCGGTCTTCGGCTCCGGAGCCGTAAACGCGAAGGTGAGCGTGGAGCTGGACTTTGACGATAAAGCCTCCGAGTCGATTGAGTTTTCTCCGCCGGTTGCCGGTGAGGAGACGGGCATTCCCGTCAGCACGAGCGAGCTTTGGGTCTCAACGCGCGACGCCGCGGCCGCCGAGGGCGTTCCCGGAACCGACACGAACGGCATGGGCTCAACGGAGTATCCCTATGGCGAGCTGACCGACGGTGAGGTGTATGAGGAGATTCAGCGGGACATAAACTATGAGCTGGATCAGGTTACGACGCAGGTTAAAGAGGCGAAGGGCTCGATTAAGGACCTTTCGATTTCCGTTTTGTTAGACAGCAACGCAATTGAAACCGACTATACGGAGCGGGTAAGGGCGCTGGTGAGCAACGCCATAGGGCTCTATGACGAGAGCAAGATTACGGTGGATATGATGCCCTTTGTCGTAGACGAGACTATGGACGAGACTCTAAGTCAGCAGGAGAGCTTCCTGCGCTCGGCGCGGCTAAAGGAGATTATCCAGACCGCCATTATGTGGGGCGTAATCCTTGCGCTGGGGCTGGTGGCGCTATCGCTGCTGCGGACGGTTATTAAGAGCGTCTCCGAGCGAGAAACCCTTCAACCGGCTCTCGCGGGGGCGGATGGACAGAGCGGCGTCGGCGGAAACGTGGACTATATCAGCTATATGATGGATGGAGAGGGCGCGAAGGGCGCGCCGGGGAAGGAATATGCCGACATTGAGCTGGTGCAGAAGCCGGAGTCCATCATGCAGCTGGAGAAATTTATCGACAAGGACGCGGCAAGCGTGGCGCAGCTATTAAGGAACTGGTTAGCCGACGAATAAAGGTTTCTATGAGGTTTCATTGACAGGTGGTGAGATAAGCTAGTGGCAAGAGGCGGTCTTACAGGCAGAGATAAAGCGGCGATTCTTCTCATAACCCTTGGGAAGGATTATTCGGCGCAGCTGTATAAGCATCTGACTGAGGAAGAAATCAGTCAGATGACGATCAGCATTTCCACGACGCGCAGAGTTACGCCGGAGGTTAAAGAGCAGATTGTCGACGAGTTTTATGAAATCTGTCTCGCGCAGAAGTTTATTACAGAGGGCGGCATAGACTATGCCCGCGACATCTTGGAGCAGGCGGTCGGCAAGGAAAAGGCGACCGCGCTAATCAGCAAGCTTTCCACCTCCATTCAGGCGCGCCCCTTTGATTTTATTCGCCACGCGGATTCCGCAAATATTCTCAGCCTCATACATAACGAGCACCCCCAGACCATTGCGCTTGTTATGTCTTATATCAGTGCCAGACAGGCGGCGGATGTGCTGACCGCCTTTCCCCAGGATAAGCAGACCGAAATTATTGCGCGTATCGGCAAAATGGGCGATACCGCGCCCGAATTTGTTCAGGAGGCCGAGCGTATTCTCGAGCGCAAGGTCAGCTCTATGGGCTATTCCGACCGTATTGCCGTCGGCGGCATCGACACGATTGTCGGCATCGTAAACTCTCTCGACCGAGGCAGCGAAAAGCGCCTGCTCGAGGAGCTGGAGATCAAGGACCCGGATTTCACCGAGGAGATTCGCCGTCACCTCTTCGTCTTCGAGGACATCGCGAAGCTCAACAACCAGGCCGTCCAGAGGATTCTGCGCGACGTCGACAACAACGATCTCGCGATTGCGCTCAAGCTCGCCACGGACGACGTATCGAAGATTATTTTCTCGAACGTCTCCAAGCGTCTCGCCGACATGATAAAGGACGATATGGAGGTCATGGGACCTGTCCGCGTCAAGGATATAGAGGACGCTCAGCAGAGGATTGTCGCCGTTATCCGCAAGCTGGATGACGACCACGAGATTGTTATCTCCCGCGGAGAGGGGGACGACATGATTGTTTAGAATCGACCGAAGCCTGGTTCAGCTTGCGAGTATAGAGGCGAATGTTGAGGCGGAGGAGAAGCCGTCTGAGGTGCCGCCGGAGCTCAAGGAGCCGGAGGGTCCGCTGCCGGAGGAGCTTCTCAAGGAGGCGGAAGCGCTTCTCATAGAAGCGGAGAAAAAGGCAAAACGAATTGTGGGCGATGCCGAGGCTCAGGTGCGGCAGATGATAGCCGACGCCGAGGTTCAGGCGGGAGAGATTTTTGAGAGGGCCGAAGCTCGGGGTCTCGCCGAGGGCGGAGAAAAGGCGAATCTCATTCTCGAGAAGAAGCTCAACGACGACGATGAGCGGCTCTTCGGCGCTCTGGCGGAGATAGAGCAGGAGAAGCGGCGGTGCCTAAACGAGCTGGAGACCCAGCTGGGGACGCTTGCGTTAGACGTTGCGCGGAAGATTATCGAGGTCTCTATAGACAGCGACGAGGCGGCGTTTTCCTCGCTCATTAAGGGCGCTCTGCGTCAGGCGCGTGTGCGCGACGAGATTGTTATTCATCTCTCCGTCGGCGATTGCCGACGCTATTTTCCGGAGGGCGTCGCGGCCTTTGAGCTGGGCGGCGAGACGATACGCGCCAGCGTCGTCTCCGATTCGGAGCTGCCTGACGGAAGTCTGTTCATCGATACGCCGGACTCTACGATTGACGCCGGGCTTGAGACTCAGCTTCAAGCGGTCAGGCTTGCCTTTGAAAGTGTCGGCGGTGACGACATTGAATACTAAAATTTTTGAAAAATACCGCGCGGTTTTGAATAAGACGGACACGCTCACCTACTGCGGACGGGTCACGAAGATAATAGGGCTCGCGATTGAAGCCAGCGGCCCGAAGTCTAAGATCGGCGAGGTCTGCCACATATATATGCTCGACGGGAAAAGCTATATCCGCTCCGAAATCGTCGGCTTCGCCGAGGGGCGGGTCATGCTCATGCCCTACGGCAGCCTCGACGGGGTGGGGCTGGGTAGCCTTGTTGTGTTCACGGGAAGATCGCTGGTTATCCCCGTCGGGCGCGGCTTTATCGGGCGTACGCTGGACGCGCTGGGAAACCCCATGGACGGCGGCGAGAGCGTGCAGCCGGAGACCTATTATCCCGTAAACGCCATGCCGCCGGATCCCCTCAAGCGCGAGAGAATTAAAGAGGTTCTGCCGCT
>JAISHS010000026.1 GCA_031262405.1 Oscillospiraceae bacterium
TGAGCGCATCCAGCTAAAAACTGGAGAAGCACCGCTGGCGCGACGCCTCTCCGTCTAATTTCATATTCCCTACTTCGGGTTCCCCTTTTGTGCATGTCCGCTATATCTGGTGCGGTACAGAAAGAAAAGCTCCCCTCTTGACTCCCCGCAAAGAAAAGGTTTCAATGGACGCTTCGCTCTGTTGGAGCGTGCCGCTACGCGGACAGGGTCGCGACCTTACGATGTAACGGTCGCTACTGCGGCGGGTACGTGCAGGGACGAGGGTTGCCGCTTCTGCGGAAGCGGCGCGGGCGCGCGATGCGCGCCCCTACTGGTGCGGGCTTCCCAATCCGGAATTTTAGACGTTATTATAAAGACTATGCGCGCCCCTACTGGTGCGGGCTTCCCCCCACCGTCATTGCGGGCTTGATCCGCAATCTCCCCGTCATTGCGGCAACTAACGTCCCCGCGCGACAGCTATCGTGTCAATCAGGGGATTTGGATTTACAACAAACTACACTAACCGTCGTGTACCTCGTAATAATACCAATGGTCGCAAATCTTTTCGGTGTAGTACCAGTCAAGTTCGTCACCATAAATACCATCTATTTTGTAGCCTCTGCCAAGCCGCTGACTGCTTTGTGGAGTTATTTCATAGCCATATATGCTGTCACCATATAACAAACTCCCGTGAGCAAACAGGGGCACATCGTTTTCAGAATAATAATATCCGTAATCAACCTGTGTATCCCATGAACCGGTACTATCATAGTAAAACGCATAACAGTCAGTGGTAGTCTCGAATTCAATATTGTCATTATTCTGCTCAACATATTCGAATATTTCCTTCGTGATTTGTCTTTCCTCTGATCCATCAGTGTACACAAGGGCAAATATAAGAATAAGAATAATCCACCTCATAATCTTTCCTCATTTCGTACTATTTGCAGCTATTATAGCACGGTATACGGGGAATTTCAACACAATACGGATGCAAATAGGGCTGCGGCAAAACATGAGTTTTGCCGCAGCCCCTGTTAGGTTAGTGTGCAGTTATGCTACTGCTTCTTTGTCCTTCTTGTCCTTCTTGTCGTAGATGACTTTCATGAGCTTTGCTTTGAGCTCTTCGTCGTTGACGATGGCGGCGAATTCTTCTTTTGCCATTTTGAAATTGAAGTTGATGAAGTTGCCGCCTTTTTCGAAGTGGCCGGAAACGATTCTGCCGATTGCGTAGGTAGAGGTCGCCTCGAGAACCGGAGTTGAGGCGATTACAAGCGGAAACCCGACGATCGGGATGAGCTTTACGAGACTTTTTATTCCCGGGGCGATGATTGCCGGAACAAGTCCGCCGCAGACGGAGATGAGGATTTTCTTCGCGATTTTTTGGTTGAAGTCAACCTCGTAAAAATCGGACAGCTTTTTCATCATCGCCAGCTGGACTCCGGCGGTGCCGACTACGTCGACAAAGGGGATGGGCACAAGACCCACGCCCGCCGAAGCATAGACGTGCTTGCGGATAATGTCGTCGCGGCGGTCGGTTAAAAGAATGTCGGGGGTGCTTTCCGCTTCGGTTGCTTGCGCGGTTGTTTTAGTTTCAGCCATTTTCATATCCTCCAATGTTGTTATTTAAATTATACACTTACTGCTTTGAAAAATGCAACGCTTTTTTGGAATTTTATGCAGTTTTATACCGAGGTGCCTTCGCTCAGGGTGATTATGCGGTCTGCAATGTCGTAATAGCGGTCGTCATGGGAGATTACGAAGAGGGTTTTGCCCTCGGCTTTGAGCGCGGGGAGAATTTCGCGGTAGAATTTTTCGCGGAAATAGGGGTCGAAGTCCGCCGCGACTTCGTCGAGGAGCATGACCTTTCGCTGCTCGCAGATTGCCGCTAAGAGCGCGGCGCGCTTGCGCTGACCGCTCGAGAGGTTCACGGTGGGAAGCTTTTTCATGTCGGTAAAAAGCTCCGTAAGTCCCAAAACTCCGACCCACTTGCGGAAGTATTGGGGATCGAGGTCGGGCATTCCGTAGAGCTTGTCGAAGAGGTGAAAGTCCGTCATTACGAGGGAGAAGAGTGCGCGGTAATTGGCATCCCCGATTTCGGTTTTGTCGACGCCGTCCACAGTGATGGTTCCGCCGGAGGGGATAGTCAGTCCCGCGAGCAGGCGCATGAAGGTGGATTTACCGCTGCCGTTGCCGCCGCGCATTACGACAAGCTCGCCCTCGCTCAAGTGAAGCTCGGGGATGGAGAGCTTAAACGGCTCCTTGTCGCCCTCGCGCATTTTGTATTCGTAGGTGAGGTTTTCGCAGACGATTTTGTCTGTGAAGCTCGGGGGGGTGGGATAGACGCCGTCTACCGTCTCCGGCTCGAGGCTTGCCGCGTCGAGCTTTTTCTCGACCTCTTGGAGTCTGCCGATTGTGCTTGCAGCCGCGGTTGAAACGGGGCCGATTTGAACCAGCATATAGGCCGGCCAGATTACGATTAGCGTGATTGAGATGATTTTAACAAGGTTATTCGGCTCGATTTCGGTGATGGCCGGAAGCAGAAAGAGAGTAAGTCCCAAGGGCATAAAGAGCGTTACCTGCTCGAGTATGCTGGACTGCATACGAAGCAGCTCGCTTGTCAGCTGTCTTAAGCTTTTTTTCTCGCTTGCCGGGGCGATTTCGCTCTCGAAGAGCTCGTCGGAGCGGCGGCGGTTCATCTTGAGCTCGTTGAAGCCCTCTAAAATGTCCTTGATGCTAGAGGTGAATTTGTCTGTGGCCTCCCCGTCCTCGGCGGCGCGGGCGGCGACCTTTTCGTCGATGATTTTACGCAGCTTGAGTACCAAAACAAGCGTCGCTCCGACTAAAAGCGCGCCGGGAATCGAGACGGTGCAGAGATAGACCCCCGTGAGCAGTACGACAACTATTGAGGACAGGGCGGACAGGAGAAATCTTGCCGCCATGACGGCGCCGTATTTATCGCCGCCGACTGCGGCGTAGATGTGCTCGGGGTCGGTTTCGGAAAAGGCGGCATAGTCCATGCGGCGGAGCTTATCCGTTATGCGGCGCTCGATTGAGATGAGTCCGCGCTGCATTGAGGACGCGACTAATTCACCGCCCCATTTTTGAGTGATGTAATAGGCGGCAAGCGAGAGGGCAAAGATAATCAGCGCGCGGAAGCTAACCTGCCTAGTCTCGGCAAAGTCCCCAAGGCCGACCGTGAGCGAATACATGAGAAGACCCATGCAAAGCCCGTTAGCGGCGGCGGCAAGATATATTTTTGTTTTTTGTCCCTGTGAATTTGCGAAGACAAATTCAGAGAATTTCTTATCTATTATATGCAAAGCTGTTATTCCTCAAAAAGCTTTCTTTGATAGCCGAGACACTGGAAACCGTTTTCGTTTATGATGGGGATCATCTCTTCAGAAATGCCAATCGCGTTTCGCACCCAATAGCAGATGGAGGTGGAGACGCCGTACTGTCTTGCCTCGAGCATGAGAGAGCGGATTGTGTCGATAGACCAGCTGCGGTTGGGGGCTGTTCTGCCGCGCTGCTTGCGGTGGTCCTTGTTTTCGGGGGCTAAGTAGAATTCATAGAGTCCGCGCTCTAATGCCTTGTCCTGCTGACCCAGAAGCTGACCTATCCACGCTAAGTTCTCCATGCAGACGGTTAGAAACTCGGGCTTGAAGTTTATAATGCCGTTGTCCTTTAGCATTTGGAAGAAGTCGCTCGTGAGCTTTGGATTTAGAAAGGAGGGGAAAATCGGCTGAACCAGCGCGGAATTTGACAGGACGCCGTTTTCCTGACAGAGCCGCACTGCCGCCATTCGCTCCGACATGGGGGCGGAATAGGGCTCCACTATGGCGCGGACATTGTCCGGCATGATGGAAAGGCTGGTGTTGAACTGCATTTTGCCGCGGAGCTTTTTGAAGAGCTCGAGAATCGTTTCGCCCTGCTCGTCCTTCACGAGAAGATGGTCTGTGCCGGATTTTGAGGCGATGAACAGGCGGCATTTCGAGTCGGGGAATTCATCGAAGTGCTTTATAAAGGCGCGGAGAATCTTGTGCGCTATGCCGGTTTGGAGGGTTGCCTCCTGAAAGGCCTCGGTCTTTGCGGAGAAGTAGTAGTAGTGCTCGTTATCCTTGTGGGCAGACAGGTGGTTATAGACCAGCTCGTCATAGTTTTCGTAGGCGATGAGCTTTTGCTCGTGAACGCCGTCCGTTACCAGACAGTAGAGGCAGCCCACGAAGCAGCCCAGGACGGGCGAGACCTCATAGGTGAGGGTGGGGCAGCGGTTGGTGTAATTGTGAATCTCAAGCTCGGAGTTTACGTCGATTTTCGCAAGCTCAACCTTGGGCGCGGGAATGACTGTTTTTGATTCCAGCCGCTTGATGAAGTTTTCGCTGCCGATGCGAAGTCCCTCCATCGTGTCGTCGTCGGGCTGCGTTTTAACGCCGAGGTTTTTGAGATAGGCGCGGTCAATGATCGCGGGGGTGAACCCGGGGATATGGTAAACGTCGGGTTCGTGAGAATAGATAGGCTCCAGCTTCATAACTTTTTCCCTGATTCTTTAAATTATTGTTTGGGTTACTTTGCCTCTTCGCGCTTTTTGGAAACCAAGACGAGCAGCGCGCCGACAAGCGGAGTGAGGACAAGAGAGGCGAAGAAGTAGCCCCAGAAGCCCATCCACCGATTACGTCCGAGATAAGCCACGACAAAGCTAAATAGAAAGCACCCAATTGCGACCGGAATCATTTAATCACCTCCGTTATTCTTTGGTGTGTCCACTTGACCCTGCTGCGGGATAGTTGTGTCTATGTCGAGCGACGCATATGGGAAATCTGAATTGAGCTCGTCCGTTATAATTGTCAGCTCCTCGAGCATTTCCATTATACGGTCGTAGTTTTGCCTAAACTGCTCCGGTCTCGTCAGCTCTCCCTCCTCGACTCTGTATTCGTCCAGAGAGAGACCGTCGGGATAGGTGTCGGTCACGCTTGTTTCCAGAGTGTCGGGGTTTAGGATGAGCGGGAGACCGTCCTTATCGCCGATTATGACGAGCTTGGAGTTGTCAGACTCGGCCAGCTTAAGCGTAGCCTCAATTCCGAGATAGCGCAGGAAGGCCTCTGACATTCCTTCGGTGATCAGCGCCTGTGCAAAGCGGGTTGCCTCGGCGTTGACATAGGCTTCTTTATATTCCTCAACCGCCTGAAGGACCCGATAACGCTCCTCAAGAACATTTTGTTCGGCGACGAATTTTTCGCTTATGGCTTCCGAAACCGCGTCGGGGAAGCTGATCTGCCTAATCAAAACGGAGCGTATCGTGAGCGGCTGACCCTGGAAAATGCCGCTGACCTGAGCGAGAACGTCGCTTTGAACCTGTAGGAGGTCGGCGTCGTAAAGCTCGGTTTGGGTGAGGCGACCCACGACGCTTCTCACGGAGGACAAAACGGCGGGGTCAATCATTTTTTCTCTGTAATCGACTCCGAGCGTCTTATGCAGAAGGCCGGCTTCATCTCTGTTGATGAAGAATACGGCGGTCATTTCCACTTGAACGGTCAGACCGCCCTTTGCCAGCGCGGAGATTTTATAATCGTTGCTCTGAACGCGGCCGTCATAGGAAATGAGTTTATCCCAGGGCAGGACAAAATGAATGCCCTCGCCATAGGTTTTGTTCGTTTGAGTTCCGCCGAAAAATGTTGAATAGTAGACGCCGACATGGCCGCCGTCTATCGTCTCTGTGCAAAACGGCCACAAAAACGCGATTATTGCAGCAGAAATGAGAAGGAAGGCGAAAACCTCGAGCCTTGTGGGTTTTTTGAATCGCTTTGAGCGTTTCTTTTTCTCGGAGGAAATACTTTCGTTGCCAACGGTTGCTTCCATTTTCAGCTCATCACTCCTTTGCCTGTTCGGGGGTCTGTTTTTATTTCGGACTCAAATGTAATATGGGTCGGTATCATCGGGCGCGGCAAGGTCTTTTCAAGCTCGCGCCGCAGCTTAGCTTCGTCGCTGTCGCCGACGCAGACAGCACTGAGAACTGCTTCGCCGTTTTTTCCGGTCAATACGCTGACCTTTACGGCTGTTATACCGGCGCAGGCAGCGATTTTCGCCTCAATCTCGCCGGGCTCGATACGGTAACCGCTGATCTTGACCTGCTTGTCGGCGCGTCCTCTGAAACGAAGAGCACCGCGCTCGTCGTACTCCGCGAGGTCGCCGGTCTTGTACATGAGGCGGTAAGACGGCTCGTCTCGAGTCGGGTCATATAAGGGGTTCGGGACAAAACGACGCGCCGTCTCCTCCGGTCGATTGAGATAGCCGGAGGCAAGCTGCGGGCCGGATATGCAGATTTCGCCCTCAATCAGCATGACGCGGTTAGCACCCGTCTGCCGCCCTATCGGAATGTCGGCGGGGTTTAGAGCGTCCTGTTCTCCCAGCTCGTGCGCGAGGACATAGACCGTTGCCTCGCAGGGGCCGTAGAGGTTAAAGACTCTGTAGCTGCGCGGGACATAGCCGCGAAGCGCCTCGCCGCCCGTGAGCAGGATTTTGAGGAGCTTATTGTCAAAGGCTCGCATATATGAGAGGGCAAGCTGAGTGGACAGGAAGATGATTTCGATCTTGTTTCTCAGCAGGAACTTATGCAGGCTGACTAGGGATGCGCGAACCTCGTCGGGGACGATGTGCAGCGTTGCGCCGTAGAGCAGCTGGGGAAAGCAGCTGAGCAGGAAGGCGTCGAAGGAGGGGTCTGCGGCTACACCGACTGTTTTTTCCTCCGAGAAAAGCTCGCCGTGAGCCTTTGAAAACGCTTTTATAGCCTCGCTTGTCAGCACCACGCCCTTGGGCGCGCCCGTGCTGCCGGAGGTGTAATAGATGAGAGCGGCGTCATCGGATAAACCGGAGGGGTTTTCTATGTCGCGCAGGATGAAGTCGGCGCGCTCGCTCGGGATAGCGGAGCTTATGGGTACCGCCGCGCAAGACGCCGCCATTATTCCCAGAACCTCGATAAACCAAGCTATTCCGGCGCTCCTACGAACCGGAACAAGGCGGGGCGGACCGGACGCTCTGAGCGTTTGAGCAAAGTCTTCTGCCGCAGTTAGAAGCTGCCCGTAAGTGATTGTTTCGCCGGAGGAGGAGATTGCGATGCGGTCGAGGTTTTGCGTTGCGCTCTCGGAAAAGGCGGAGAAATAGTTATTCATAGCCGGTAAAATCTCTCAAATAGTCAAGATCGGGCTCACGCCACTCGAAGCCGAGCCGCCGCAAAAGAGCCGTTGTAGCGTCGTTTTTAATCTCTGATGAGACGTCTGTTTTCTTTTCAATGAGCCTCTGCGCGTAAATTCCGCGAAGCTCGTCCGGAATTTTGTCGGTTTCTGCTAATGTAACAACTCTCAATATATCGAATATTTGTCGAAATGTCAAGATGTTTGGGTTTGTGATATGAAATATACTTTTATTTAATGTGTCACGCTGAGCTATGAGGCAGATTGCCCGAGCGGTCATATCGGCGAAGCAATAGCCCGAACGCCCGCGAAAATCGGGCAGAGTCCGCGACTTTATGAGCAGCTTGAGAAGGGTTAGGTAGGAATTGGTTTCGGCGGTTAGGGCGGGGACGCGGTACTCAAGCGAGGGCGTGACATTGCCGACTCTGAAAATGCCGAAGCTGAGATCGTCTTCGCTCAAAACTAAACGTTCTGCCAGCTGCTTTGTGTGCTGATAGACGTTTTCAAAGTCTTCTCCGAGGTCAAAGCTCGACTCTGAAATTACGGGGCGGTTGACGGCGCTTGCCGTTGAGATGTGGGCGAGGTAGGCGCCGTGCGCTTTGGCAAGACGGATCATGTGCTCCGTCGCGGTGAAATTGGCCCTAAAAGAATCCTCGAAGGGAGCGTAGTGTCTGACGTCCGCCGCGCAGTGGTAGATGAGGTCAATTTTTCCTTCGGTTTCCGGCGGTTTTTCGGAAATGTCGTGGGTGAAAATCTCCAGCCTCGAGAAGTCGAACGCTTCGCCGGGGAAATAGTAGTTTAGAACACCTTTAATCCGCGACGTTTCGCCGCGAAGGGGCAGGAAGATTCGAGATGAGGTCTCCCTCAGACACTCGCGCAGCAGGTGCGCGCCCAGAAAGCCCGTCGCGCCCGTTATCATGATGTTATCGGCGCGGCGCGGCTTTGAGAGATCAGCGGTCTCGTATTGGGCGACGCAAGCGGCGTAGGAGGCCTCATCGAAGGCTCCTGCGGCGGAGCTAGCTTTGGCTATTTCGCTTTTCTCTTCGGCAAGCAGCGCAAGCTTTTCTACGACGGGGTTTTTAAGGACGTCGTTGATGCTGATGTTGAGCCCTCTTAAGGCCAGTACGCCGGTGAGCGAAAACAGCTTCAGCGAGTGCCCGCCCAGGGCGAAGAAGTCGCCGAATTTATCCACGGAACCGGCTTTGAGGGAGAGCACCTCTTCAAAGGCGGCGGCGATGAGTTTTTCGGTTTCGGTGAGGGGGGAACTCGCCTGAGCTTTTTGGGGAATTACGAGGGCATTGTAGTCGATTTTTCCGTTGGGAGTGAGCGGCAGCTTGGGGGTTTTTATGATGCGGTTCGGCACCATAAACGCCGGTAGCTTAGCGCGCAGCTGCTCTAATATCTTTTCTTCGGTCAGTTCGCCGGAAACGAAGCCCGCGAGGACGCCGTTTTCATAGGTAACTGCCGCCGGGGAGCCGGACACGAAGGAGAGGGCGGCTTCGATTTCGCTCAGCTCCGTGCGAAAGCCGCGGATTTTGACCTGCCTGTCGGCGCGGCCTATGAATTCTATCGTCCCGTCGGGGTTCCAAGAGGCGATATCGCCGGTTTTATAGATTCTTCCGAAGTCGGGGTGGGTGATGAAGGCCGAAAGAGTTTCGGCGGGGCGGTTAATGTAGCCGGAGGAGAGCTTGTCGCCGCCGATGTGGAGCTGCCCGCGGACGCCGATGGGAGCGGGGCGCGAGTTTTTGTCGAGGATATAGAGCTTCGTGCCCCCGACGGGTCTTCCGATGCAGGCAGTGCGCTCGCAGTCCGGCGGCAGGGTGTAAAACGCGGCGTTTACGCAGGTTTCCGTGGGGCCGTAGAGGTTTATTATCCTAATGCTCTGGGTGAAGGGGCTTCTCGGGGGGATGCTTATTTTGTCCCCGCCCAGAAAGAGGATTCGCAGGCTGTTTTCGCGCAGGCTTTGGAGAATGTCAAAGGCGGCACTCGCGGGCAGGACGGCGACGGTGATTTTTTTGTCCTCGATAAAGCGGGCGATTAGCTCCGGCGAAAGCCTGAGAGCTTCGGGGACGATTTTGATTTTCGCGCCGGAGGCAAAGCCCGAAAAGAGAATCCAGACGGAGGGGTCGAAGGCGAAGTTTATAAAGTGCAGGAGGGTATCTTTTTCCGAAAGGTTAAACTCGCCGAGCGTCCAGTCGATTTGGCTTTGCAGGGCGCTTTTTGAGATGGGAACGCCCTTGGGTCTGCCGGTGGTGCCGGAGGTGTAGATGATATAGGCGGTGTCTTCCGGCAGCCTTCGGCGGTCGGGCAGGGGGGTGATTTCGCCGTTTTTGACGAGCGCCGCCGGGCGGCAGTCGTCCAGAAGCTCACGCTTTCTCTCGTCGGGCAGCGCCGTGTCGAGCGGAAGGATGGCAGCGCCCGAGAGGGAGACTCCGGCGTAGGTAAACAGTGCCTCCGGCTGGCGAGAGTGCTCAATGGCGACGAGGTCGCCCGCGCCGATAGCGCGAGCTTTGAGCTCTTGGGCGAGGTTCAGAGCCTGCGCCGGGCGGAAGCTTTCGAGATAATCGGGCGTTTGCGTTGGGGTCTTGCCGAGGGCGAAGCGGTTTGTCAGGAGGCTGTATTCGCCGGATTCATAAATGCAGGCTCTGTCCGCGATAGCGTTCTCGAGGGCGCAGCGCAGCCTTTTTTTCAGGACTTCCAAGAGTTCGGGCGAGACGGAAGCTTCGTCGTAGAGGATGACGCCGCCGGAGGTGATAACGAGAGCATAGTTTTGGCTGTCCGTAAGACCCTCTGTGCGGTCGTCGTCGACGAAAATATAGGGCAGGAGCAGATACTGCTCCGGTATGTTGACATGGGAGGTCGTAGCCGCGAGAGCTTCTTGCAGGCGCGTCGCGGCGGCTCCGAAGGAGGAACCGTCGGAATCGAAGGGGACGGGGAAGGTCTGGGCGGCGCAGCCCAAGAGCGCGGCGGAATTTCTAAACGAGGCGACAACCGGTATATAGGTCTTTACGCTGTCGCCGTAGACGGTCAGGAAGGTTCCGAAGGCAGCCATGATGAAGACGGCGGGCGTGACGGGAACCCTCTGCGCGGCGGCTTTAATCTTCTCATAAAACGCGCCGTCAAAATACCGAGCCGCACTCATTTTTTCGGCGGCATTTTGGCTCTCGAAGAGCGGTATCGGGACAGCGTCAGCGAGACGCGTGTTGTAGAAATTGAAGTCAGCTTCTCTGCCGCCGAGGCTTCCGGCGAACTGCGCGTAGGAGTGCGCCGTCTCGGGGAAGGAGCCGGCAATCAGCTCGGAGAGCAGGAGGCTGACGCTGTAGCCGTCGAGGACGATGTGGTGATAGCGCAGCTCCAGCGCGCCTTCGCACAGGGCGGCATAGACGAGCGTTTCGCCGAGCGGGTCTATGCGCTCGGGAAGGCTCTCGCCCGCGCCGAGCAGCTTTATATTCGGAGTTTCGGTGATTTCCGCCGTGATGTTTTTGAGGGGGTCGAGGATGAAGCGGCAACGGAGAATATCGTGCAGGGCGGCGGCTTTTCTTATGCGCTCGGCGACCTCGTCACGGGAGGCGGGGCAGTCGGCGCGCGCCGAAACGGTGTAGACGGAGCTTCCGAATTTCTCGGAGAGATAGACCATTGCTTTGAGGCTGTCGGGCGGCGTGAAGGCGGAGCGTTGGGAGCTCTCTTCGCGGCGAAGAGTCAGCTTTTCGGAGAGCTGGGCGATGGTTTTTGACGTGATAATCTCGGCGGGGGAAAGCTCTAGTGAGCGTTCTGCCAGCGCGAAGGAGAGCTTCATCGCGGTTATTGAATTGCCGCCGAGAGCGGTGAAATTGTCGCCCCCCGCAGCGTGAAGACCGGCGATTTCAAGGAGCAAGTCGAGCAGGAGCCGACAATTTGGGGAGGCCTCTTCTGCGTCGGAGGCTGCTGCCTTGGGGCTAAACTCGGCGAGCTTTTTGAAATCGGGCTTTCCGCTCTCATTTAGGGGGATTTCGGGCACGGGGATTACAACCGGCATCATATAGGGCGCTAACGCCTCGCGCAGCTTGGAGTCGACGGCAGCAGCATCCTCGCAGACGGCGTAGAGCGCGATATAGGTGCCGCACAGGGCGGCGGCGCTTGCAATGCCGCACAGACGGCGCGCGGCGGCCTCGATTTCACCCAGCTCGATTCTGTAGCCGTTGAGCTTGATTTGACTGTCGTTGCGTCCGGCAAATTGCAGGACGAAGTCGGTCTCGCTGGGGACATAACGCATTCTGTCGCCGGTTTTGTACATTCGTCCGCCGCCGAAGGGATTTTCGGAAAATGCGGCGTTTGTCTCGTCGCCGATATAGCCCAGAGCTACCTGAACCCCGGCGACATAGGCCTCTCCGAAGACCCCAAGGGGGCAGGGGTTCTTTTGGCTGTCCAAGATGTAAAGCTTGTTGTTCGGAATCACAGAGCCGATATTGATGTCAGAGTCCGCCGTCAGAAAGCTCTGAGTTACGCAGACGGTGCACTCGGTGGGGCCGTATTCGTTTGAAACGGGCAGGCCGCAGTCGGTGAAGGGCTTTACCTGCTCGCCGCCGGTTATGATATATCGAAGGGGAGGCTTGGTATTTTGCGCCGCCAGGAGCTTTGTGAAATCGGGCAAGAGCGACGCCGGAAGATCGAGATGGGTCACCGAAAATTCGCGGCAGAAGTCCGCGATTTTCGGGATGTCAAAGCGCGTTTCATCGTCGAGAATGTGCAGCGTTCCGCCCGCGAGGAGCGGATTATAGATGCTTCCGAAGGAGCCGTCAAAGGTGAAGCCGTAGATGAGCGCGGTCGAGGTGTCGCTGTCGGTTCTGTAGGTTCTCGCCGCCCAAGCAAGGTGGTGGGAAAAGGCGCGGTGCGAGACCAGAACGCCCTTGGGCTTGCCGGTGGTGCCGGAGGTTGTGATCGCGTAGGCGGGGGTGTCTGGCGCGATTTCGGGTAGGGGGGCGGCGGGAGCAGACAGGGGGGCGGTGAAGGCGGCGGCTTCGGCGTAATTATCGCTTGAGATGACAAATGAGGGGGCGAGGGTTTCGAGAAGCTGAGAGTATTTTTCGCTGGGTGAGTCGGGGCTTTGCGGGATGAAATAGCAGCCCGCCTTCATCACTCCGAGCTCGGCGATTACGAAGTCCGCGCTTCGGGGGAGCCTTATTATGACGCCGCCGCTGATTTTTTGGTTTATCAGGAATTGTGCGATATTGTCGGAGAGACTGTCCGCTTGCGCGTAGGTGAGGGCTCCGCGATTGTCCGTTATCGCGGTTCTATTCGGGTGCTTTGCCGCGATTTTACGGAATTTTTCCGTGATGGGAAGGTTGCTTTGAGCATAAAGCTGCGCGTCGAGGTTGTCGCCGAAGATGAAGGCTTTTTCGCGATCTGTCAAGAAGTCGAGGCTGCAGACGGGGGCGGTTGCATCTGAAATTACAAGGGAAAGCAGCTTCAAAAAGTGGCCGCGGATTAAGCTAGCGGCGAAGTCGGAAAAGGCGAAGGTATTGTATTCAAAGCGGCAGGAGATTTCCTCACCCAAGACGATAACAAAGTCAAGGTCGGTGACGAGTCTGGCGTTTGAGCCCAGGAGCGTGAAGCTTTCGTTCTGTGAAAAGTCGGAAAACTCAACGGAGATAAGGCTTCTGAGCCTACCCGTGGGCGGGGTGTAGCCGTCTCTTATTTTCTCCGCCGCGCGGTCGGAGAAGGACTTGATAAAGTCACAAAAGCGCAGGTTTTCTGTAAGCTCTATTTCGAGAGGGAGGGTGGAAACCAGCATTCCCGCGATCTTCGCAACGCCCGGAACGGGGGCAAAGCGACCGGAATCAACCGCCGCGATAGCGGCGCTGCCCCCGGCGTAGCGCGCGCATAAAAGCCCCCAGACGCCCTCGATAAAGCGGCCGACAGAGACGGAGAGCTCTTTTGCGGCGGCTTTGATTTGCGCGGTGTTGTCAAGTTTAAAGCGCAGTTCACTCCGCTCGTATTGCGCGGTTTCGGTTTGGAAGGGAAGAGAGGCTTGTTCAAATTGAGCGGGAAGCGGCGAGTGTTCGTTATGCGCGGCGATGTCTTGGGGAGTAAGCTTTGAATTGAGCCGTTTGACGTAGTAGCGGAAGGGGGGCGCGGTCAGCTCCGGCGCTTTTTCGGAGAGCAGCTCGCGCAGGAGCAGCGTCACGCTCCAGCCGTCGAGCAGGATGTGGGAGAAAACTAAGAGCAGCTCGTCTTTGCAGACGAATAATTTGATGAGTATTTCGTCGCCCAGGGGGTCGATAAAAAACGGCGCGGCGGGGAGAGAGCCAACTTCGATAAGCCGGGCGCAGGGCGCGTCTGAAACGCGCAGCATGGGCTTGCCTTCGGAGTTTACGGGGCGGGTGCGCAGGATTTCATGGCGCGACAAAAGCAGCTCAAAACGCTCAGCGAGCGTTTTGAACGAGACATTTTTGATGCGGTAATGCGCCGCCGTGACGTATTTTGCGTTGTCGGAGACTGCGGCGGCGAACATCATTTCCTGCATCGGCGTTAGGGGTATAAAATGTGTCATTGCGCCTCCCAGTCTATTTCATCGGCAGCAATTATGAGCTTTGAGATTTCGCCGAAATTTTGAACGCGTAAAATGTCGGCGGCGGAGATATAAAAACCGCGAAGCAGCAGAGCCTCTTCAATTTGAATCGCCATGAGAGAGGTTCCCCCGAGCTCATAGAAGCTCCCCGACGTTGTTCCGAAAAACTCCGCCAGAACCTCGGCAAATTCGGGGTGAAGCGGCGGGGCATCCGCTGCTTCGGCAGCCGCCTTCGCCGGTATGATTAGCTCTCTCACGCTCTCGCGCAGGAGGATTGCCCGAAAGGCCGCCGACCAGCTTTCGATGGTCTCAGATTTGTACGAATCATAGGTAAACACCGCCGAGACGCCGCCGGAAAGCTCCTCGCGCAGGTCGATAACGAGCTTTGCCGCCGGGGCGGGATAGCCGCCGCGAATGAGGCGCGGGTGCAATCCGCTGGCGTCTTTGAGCTTTTGCGGCAGGGGGAGGTAATTGACCATCACGTCATAGCGCGCGCCGAAGCGCTCGTTCATAAGCTCGAAGGGATAGGAGCGGTGCGCGGCGGCATTTTGGAATTTTTCGTTTACCGCGCGGACTAAGTCCGCTGCCTGAGTATCGACCGCCAACGGCAGGGTGCGCACGAGCATGCCCACGGTTCTTATGGTCTCCGGCAAGTCCCGCCCCGAGACAGGGACACCGACACAGGCAAAATCGCTTTGAGTGAGAAGCGCGGTGAGCTTTGCCGCCGCAGCCGTGAAGAGGATGAAGAGCGTGACGTTTGAATCGGCGGCATATTTTTTGAGGGCTTCGGTTTCGTCGACCGTAAAGCTAACTATGTGCTCTTTTGTAGCGGCAGAGTCGAGCTCAATGGGTAGGGCGGGGAAGGTGCGCCCAGCAAGCTCATGCTGCCAATACGCTGAGTCCTCGGCAAAATCCTGCGACGCCTCATAAAGCTCCAGCTCGTGAAGAGCTGCCGCGTCCTCGGTCGGCTCGCCTAAGTAAAGCGCCCAGAAATCCTCTGCCAGAACGCGCATAGCCGCGGCGTCCGCTATGATGTGGTGCGCCGTGAAGATGAGCGAGCTTTCGAGGAGCGCCGCCGCGAAGAGGGGACCTTTTTTGAGGTCGAAGAGCGAGACCTCCTTGTCCGAGAGGCTGATTTTTTCGTCTGAGAAATAGCGGAAGGGCACTCCGTCTGTCTCCGTGTAGTATGAGCACAGCGCGGGGTGTTTTTGGGTGAGCGCAGCCAGCGCGGCTTGGGCTTTTGCGCGGAGAAAGACGCCGTCAAAATCGCAGCGCAGGCGCAGGGTGTAGCGTCCCTTGTCCTGCCCCGAGCGCCACAGCAGCCACATCTGGCGCTCCGGCGCGGTCAAGGGATAGGGCGTGTTGAGCTTCGGCGCGGTGCGAGCAATGACAGCTTCTTTTTCCGCGCGCAGCAGCGCGATGGCGCGGGGGGTCTGCGCCGCGAAGAGGTCGGAATAGCGCAGCTCCAGCCCGGTGCTTTTGATGAGCTCCGTCTGGAGGCGCATGAGAGCGAGCGAGGAGCCGCCGAGCCTTATGAAGCCGTCGTCAGAGCCGACGCTGCCGCTTGGCAGATCTAAGATTTTCTCAAAGGCGGCGGCAATGAGCGCCTCTTTTTCGGAGGAAAGCTCCGCCGACTTTTGGTTCGATTCGGGCATTTTGAGCTTTGTGCGGTCAATTTTGCCGTTGGCGTTTTTGGGGAGAGAAACGAGCCTGATGAAGTAGGAGGGGATTGCGTTTGGGGGAAGCTTGCCCTCGAGCAGCAGTTCTAAGGCGTCCGGCTCGACTTGGCCGCTATAGAAGCAGGTCAGGTATGCCGACTTATCCGCACGATAAAAGGGTACAACTGCCGCCTCGGCTACGCCGGAGGTCTCGCGGATGACGCGCTCGGATTCCAGGGGATTTGTCTTGATGTTGCCTATTTTTATAATCCAGTCGCGCCTGCCCTTGTAGAGCAGGTTGCCGTCGGAAGCCAGCTGCGCGAGATCGCCGGAAAGGTACATTTTTTCGTATTCGGGACGGCCTTTGGCGTTCGGATTGGGTATGAGAGCCTTAGCTGTCAGCTCGCTTCGCCCTGCGTAGCCCGCGAAGAGGCAGGGGCCGGACACGCACATTTCACCGTCAATCAGATAGATTTCCGTATCGCCGAAGGCCTTGCCGATGGGGACGTCGCCGCTCATCGCGCGATTTATCGGGTAAAAGGTAACGCTGCCGGAATTTTCCGCCATGCCGAGGCTGTAGAGAATCTCGTAGCCTCGGGGCTGTCCGCAGGAGCCCAGCCTTCCCCCCGCGACGCGGAGAAAGCGCAGGGCGCCGCCGGAGTAGATTGAGGTGAAAAGCTCGGCAACGTCGGAGGGCAGGAAGATATAGGACAGGTTGTTTTCGTCGATGAATTGCGAAAGCAGACCCATGTCGAGCCGCGTGTTCTGCTCGGCGATATGGAGCGTGAAGCCGTTAGCGAGAGGGTACCAGAGCTCCCAGAAGGAGGCTATGAAGCCGAATTCGGCGTAGGAGCCGGTGTGGGTTTTTTCTGGCAGCTTCATATATCCCGTCTGCCATTTGACGGTTTCGCACAGTGCGCGGTAGGTGAGCAGCGCGCCCTTGGGTCTGCCCGTAGAGCCGCTGGTGAAGACGGCGCAGACGGGCGCGGAGGGCTCTCGCGGTACAGGGGTGAAGGACGCGGGCGCGGGGGGGTACGCCGAGAAGTCGATATCGTCGCCGACTATCAGCTGCGCGCCGAGGTCTCGCTTAGCGCAGTCCAGGGTTTCTTGAGGGGTGTTGCTGCCCAAAAAAGCAAAAACACCGCCCGAGAAGATTGCGCCGAGAGCCGCTGTGACGGCGTTGGCGCTTCGGGCGGTTTTTATGATGACACTGCCAAGCTTTTTTTCAAGCAGGTAAGCGGCAAAGCCAGAGGCGTCGGCATAGAGCTTTTCGTAGCTGATTTCAGCCGCGCCGAATACAATCGCCGTCTCTTTTGAAGCGGAGTATTTTATTATCTCATCTATGTAATCCATGGTGATAATTATAATATGGTAAAAAGTCTATGTCAAGACAGGGTAATTTTTTGAAGCTTGAATTTCATGCCTTGTTGTGGTATGCTTGCGGTGCTTAAAAAAGACAGATATTGAGGTGTGCTTATGAACATATTACCGGTGAAGCTGCTAAGGGCGAATGCGAAGGCGCCGGAGCGCGCAACTTTGGGCAGCGTCGGCTATGACCTTTCCGCCTGTATAGACGAGCCTGTTACGATTGAGCCCGGAGACACGGAAATGGTCGGCTCCGGCATTGCGATCGGGCTGGAGCCGGGCTTTGCCGCCTTTGTCTATGCGCGCAGCGGGCTGGGGATAAAAAAGGGGATCATTCCGGCTAACTGCGTCGGGGTTATAGACTCCGACTACCGCGGGGAGATTAAAATCGGTCTGCGCAACGCCTCGCGGGAGGCTTTTACCGTGCGCGACGGGGACAGGATAGCGCAGATGGTGATTTCGCGGGTCGAGACCCCCGCTGTTGAGACACGCGGGGAGCTTGACGACACCTCGCGCGGCAGCGGCGGCTTCGGCTCCACAGGGCAATAACTTTGGCGGGAAAGGGCAGAGCCCTTTCCCGCCGGTTTGGTTACAGCCCTGTAATTTGACAAGGGACGAGCTTTAGTGTATAATTAGAACAGGTTTTGCGATTTAACTCTATATAGGAGGAAAAATTGTGACAAAATGGCTGAAAAAATGTCTTATTATGACATTTGTCGCGGCTCTGCTCATGGCTCTTTTCCTGCCGGGAACGGCCTCGGCTGCGGACTATAAAAACCAAATAGTTAAGGTGGGCATAAACTCTCCGCTCAGAAGCGCATATCCCTCGGTGCCGTACATAACCCTTAAAAATGCGACCGGTTTCAAGGTCGGTCAGTTTGACGCCAATCGGCAGTTTAGCGCCTCGAATTCACTCGGAGCTACTACCATAACAGTGCAGCCCAGCTACGGCGGCTTTGTAATCATGGGCGCATCGGGCGAGACTCTTTTGAGCCTTAGCTCCTCTAAAATCGGCGTAATGCCGGTCTCCGCGACGGAAGCGGGCACGACCTATACCAGACCCTCCGGTTACGGGGCGAGCGCGGCCTATTACGGCGGCTTTGAGCTTGTCCTCTCCGCCAGCGGGGGCGTAATGTCGGTTATAAACTATGTGGATATAGACGACTATGTCAAGGGCGTTATCCCCTATGAGGTCTCCGCCTCCTGGGCTTTGGAGGCCTTGAAGGCGCAGGCCGTCTGCGCGCGCACCTATGCGCTGTATAATAAAAACGGGGCGAGCTCTTACGGCTTTGACGTGTGCAACACCAGCTATAATCAGGTTTACGGAGGCGTTTATACAAGGGACGGTACCTATTATAAGGATCGCACCGACTCCGCCGTCAATGCGACGTCCGGCGAGTGCATTCTATATAACGGCAGCCTGATTTCCGCTATGTACAGCGCCGCCAGCGGAGGCGCAACGGAGGACTCTGAGAATCTCTACGGTAATGTAGTTCCCTATCTTAGGGGCGTGGAGGATACATATGAGCAGACGCCCTCTACCTATACCTACAGCGGCAGCTTCACCGCCGCAGAGCTTTATTCAAAGGTGCAGTCCAGAATCTCGGGGCTTTACGATATAGCAGACGTCGACTGTACATATACCCGAATGGGAAATATGCTGAGCGTTACCTTCACGGACTCTTACGGGAATACGAAAACCTATTCCAAGGCGGACTGCTTGACGCTGCTCAGAAGCTTTACCGCCTATACCAGCTTGAGATTTACGATCACAATGGATTCGTCAACCGGACTCTATACCGTATCCTCTAAGGGCAGCGGCCACAACCTCGGAATGAGTCAATACGGCGCGAAGGGCATGGCGGAGGCGGGCTTTACATATGATGAAATCCTCTTCCACTACTACACGGGCATAACGCTCGCCTCCGGCAAAACCAAGCCTGTTGACCCGGGTCCCGGGGAGGACGGCTTTACCGACGTAAAACAGGGCGATTGGTTCTATGACGCCGTGATGTTTGTTGTAAATCACGAGCCCGTACTCTTTAGGGGTACGAGCGACACGATCTTTGCCCCGGACACGCCCATGACGAGAGCTATGTTCGTGACGGTACTCGGCAGAGCCGCCGAAATTGACGACTCAGCCTTCGCGTCGGGGAGCAGCTTCTCAGACGTGCCCTCGGGGAAGTATTACACGGGATATGTCGCTTGGGCGGCGCAAAATGGGATTGTGAACGGCTATTCCGACGGCACCTTCCATCCTGAATCCACCGTGAATCGGGAGGAGATGTGCGTGATGCTAGGCCGCTTTGCAAGGCTGCAAAATGTCACGCTCAAGACGGACTCGACGACTCCCGCGTTTACGGACGCCGCGAGCATCAGCAGCTGGGCTACAGAGGACGTGGACGCCATGCGTCTGGCGGGAATCGTCTCGGGTAAGGGCTCCGGCGTCTTCGCCCCGAAGGACCCCTGCAGAAGAGCGGAGGTTGCGAAGGTGCTAATGAGCTTTTTGACAGATAATAGATAAGGGATATTAGATAATAGATAGGTTGTGCCGCCGAAGGCGGCGACATGATAAAGAACCGCTCTGCTACGGGAGCGGTTCTTTAGCTTTGATTAAATAAGTTTTATTTCAAGCGCGAATGAAGAAGTTCCACGCGGGCAGCTTCTATTTCAGGTGTAAGTTTATTTGCCAGCTGTAGGTAAAGCCATATAATATCATCGATGCTTGTATCGCTTCTGGATTTGTTAATCATCTTAAATTTTTTTAATGGACGCACAATGTTAGGCGTCAAAACGTTTTTCCAAATTTCGTTATGGCAATTTTCATTTGTCAAATCAATTGTTTTACTTTTATTTTTTTCGTCTAATTCTAAATGATCTTTAACAGAGTGCCAGTTACATAGCGGCGCTTTGCATGCATCTTCAAAATTAATTCCTTTGTATTTAAAAAAACTTATAGTTATATATGTAATATAGATCATAGAGCAGACCGTAATGGAGAGAAAAATAATCCAAATGAATG
The DNA here is from genome assembly GCA_031262405.1 of Oscillospiraceae bacterium. Classification (GTDB taxonomy): domain Bacteria; phylum Bacillota; class Clostridia; order Oscillospirales; family Oscillospiraceae; genus UBA2658. Next base: position 19,762 of record JAISHS010000026.1, read on the forward strand.
TATCAAAATTTTCCATGGGTTTAGCCATAATGGCAACCATTCCTATAATACCAATTATCAAAGGTAATAAACTTATTAATAATTGCTTTATGTAATTTTTGGTCTTTTTTTTCACCTCCCGATCGATACAATCCTTACAGCTATTCACTCGAATGAAGCCCATAAAACATTTTCTATAAGTGCTATTATCTCCTGCTAAACCTAGCAATACGGCCCCGAGTACGCCTGCGAGTACACCTCCGAGTAAGACTCCGATAATCACGCCGACTATTAATCCTCCAGCTATTTTTCCCATATTTTCGGCTGCCCGTACCCTATTTCCCTTTGAAATACTCGCCCAAACCGCGAAATCCTCGCTGTATACCGCTTCGTTTTCACAATGATTACATTTCATAAACGCACCTCACACTAATTTATTTATACCGATTGTAGCACATCAAAAACGAAAAAACCTATGATGCCAGTATAAAAACCGAAATTTTTTATAAAAATGTAATTTTTGTTTAATTTTACCAATCGCAGGTGGAAAGCGTTAGCAGAATTGCGAGGATTATTGCAGGGTGCTCAACACAAATTCCTTGGTTTCGCGGAACATGTCTCCGGCTTTGTATACCGTTTCGTAGCCCATGCCCTCGAGAGCGTGGATCAGAGAGCCGGATGCGACGCTGTTCATTATCATGGTTGCCAAGGCTCCCGAGTCAAACGGCGCAACCCACTGCTTTTCGATGCAGTAATCGAAGGCTCGGCGCATATAATCTATGCCGCGCTTCATATATACGTCGTTATAGAGACGCCGCGCCCTCTCATCGCGGAACTGTTCAACCGACAAGACCGTCACGCCGTAATAGATAAACATATGATAGACTTCCATAAGCTCGCTGAACATACATTCAACCATTTCCCTGAGCGAGGTTGTCTGAGAGATTTTCGCGTCCAGCCTTGTGTAATAGTCGTTGTAGACGCTCTCAATCTTGTTTAATATGTCCGTGAAGATTTCGTCCTTGCTATCATAGTGGTAGTAGAGGGACGAGGCCTTGATGCCGACCATTTTTGCTATGTCCCGCACGGAAACCGCGACATAGCCGCGCTTGGCGAAGAGCTGTACCGCCACGAGCAGTATGCGCTCCTTTGTGTCTCTGGTGCTGCTCAAATCGACGAGTGGGAATTCCATCTTCTGTTCTCCCTTTGCTAAAAAGTGTTTTGCTATCCTCTCTATAGAACTATCAGTGATTTCGGCGCGTGGGTCAGGTTCTCGCAGCCCGTTTGAGTAACGAGGAGCAGGTCCTCAATGCGCACGCCGAAGCGGCCGGGCAGATAGATTCCCGGCTCGCAGGTGATGACAGCACCGGCGGGAATTTCCGCCGCGCCGCGCGGGGAGGCGCTGGGCTCCTCGTGGATATCGAGACCCAAGCAGTGTCCCAGACCATGGCCGAAAAAGTCGCCGTAGCCCTCTTTTGCAATAAGCTTACGCGCCGCGCCGTCCACAGCTTTTCCCGAAGCCCCGGCGCGAAGCGCGGAAATGCCCGCCGCCTGCGCACGGAGAACTATGTCATAGACCCGCCTCATCTCGTCTGTCGCGTAGCCGAGCGCAAGCGTGCGAGTCATGTCGGAGCAGTAGCCGTTTACCTTGCAGCCGAAGTCGACTGTTATGAAGTCGCCGTGCCGGAGCCGTCTGTCGCCGGGGACGCCGTGGGGAAGGCTTGAGCGTTCGCCCGAGACGCAAATGGTCTCAAACGCCGCGCCCTGCCCGCCGCCTCGCATCATTTGATATTCCAGCTCTGCGGCGATTTCGCGCTCGCTTACCCCCTCACGAAGCAGCGGGAGCGTAGAATCGAGCGCCTTTTCCGCGATGCGCTGCGCCGCGACGATATTTTCTATCTCATACGGCTCCTTGATCTGACGCAGCGACTTTGTGAGGCTCTGCGCGGGCACGAACTCCACGCCCAGCTCGGTCTCAAGCCGCTTATACTGCGCGAAGCTGAGGCTCTCCTCTTGAACGCCGATTGATTTTATACCGGCTTCTGCTAAAAGCTCGCGCAGGAGCGCTCCCGCGCTTTGCTTCGCCGAGACCTCCAGCACCCGCGTGTCCCTTGCCGTCTCTCGCGCCGCCTCGGTATAGCGCGAATCGGTGAGCAGGAAAGCTTTTTCGGGCAGTATGAGCACGTAGCCATAGGAGGAGGCAAAGCCCGCGGCGTACTGCCTGTCCGTCGGCGCCGTGAGCAGCAACGCATTGAGACTCGCGCGTGTTAATGCCTTTTGTATTTTAGCTATGTTTGACACTTTGTTATTCCTCAAAGTCCTTTAGTGTTTTTGCCCGCTTGCGAAAGGGGCGCTCGACGCGATAGCGCAGGCGAATAAAGGGATTTTTCAGGCTGAGCGGTCTCACCAAAATGGAAAAGAGCCCGGAGCGGTTTCCGCAGAGCACGTCCGTGAAGATTTGATCGCCCGCGATCGCAACCTGCGCGGCGGAAAGAGCCTTGTCTTCCAGCAGCTGCTCTACAGCCCCCGTGAGGGGCTTTTTTGCGTTTCCGATCCAGCCGACGCCCAAGAATTCGGCGAAGCTTTTTGGCCGCTTGCCGCGATTGTTGGAGAAGATGAAGGGCTCGATTCCGGCCTCCGACAGCTGCTGCATCCAGACCCGAAGAGTCTCGTCCGCGCGGCTGCCGCCGTAGGGCGCGAGGGTGTTATCCAAGTCCAGCAAGAGGAGCCTGACGCCCAGCTTCGTGAGAAGCCGCGCGTCAAGCTCATATATGCTGTCTATAACAAGGTCGGGGGCGGGGTATTTAAACATCGTTACTCCGGTTTTTGAAATTGGCTTTTGTAAATTATATGGGCTGCCGGTCTAAACATTCTCTAAAGCTTGAGCCAGATCGCCGATGATATCTTCGGCGTCCTCGATTCCGACGGAGAGGCGTATGAGGTCTGCCGGAATGCCGGCCGCTTCGAGCTCTGCGTCCGAGAGCTGACGGTGGGTGGCGTTGGCGGGGTGCAGGACGCAGGAGTGCGCGTCCGCGACGTGTGTGGCTATGATGGCGACCTTGAGGGCGCTCATCATCTTCTCGGCGGCGGCACGCCCGCCCTTTACGCCGAAGGAGACCACGCCGCAGGAGCCATTCGGCATATATTTTTGCGCCAAGGTATAGTCGCGGCTCGAGGGCAGACCCGGGAAATTGACCCAGGCGATTTTGTCGTGCGCCTGCAGAAATTCGGCGACGGCCTGAGCGTTTTCGCAGTGGCGCTTCATGCGCAGGTGCAGGGACTCCAGCCCCAGTCCGACGACATAGGCGCTCTGCGCGGAGGGCGACGCGCCGAAGTCGCGCATGAGCTGAGCCACGCACTTAGTTATAAACGCGCCGCCTAGTCCGAAGCGCTCGGCATAGACTATGCCGTGATAGCTGTCGTCCGGCGTGGTTAGTCCCGGGAACTTTTCGGCGTGAGCGAGCCAGTCGAAGCGGCCGGCGTCGACGATTGCGCCGCCGACGGTGGAGGCGTGGCCGTCCATGTATTTCGTAGTCGAGTGGGTTACTATGTCCGCGCCCCACTCAATCGGGCGGCAGTTGATGGGCGTGGGGAAGGTGTTGTCGATGATAAAGGGCACGCCGTGGCTGTGCGCGGCGTTGGCGAAGCGCTCAATGTCGAGCACCGTGAGGTTGGGGTTGGCGACGCTCTCGCCGAAGACGCATTTGGTGTTGGGCTTGAAGGCGGCATCCAATTCTGCATCGCTGCAATACGGTGAGACGAAGGTAAAATCAAGACCCATCTTGCGCATTGTTACGTTGAAGAGGTTATAGGTTCCGCCGTAGATGCTCGAGGAGCAGACGACATGGCCGCCCTGATTGCAGATATTGAAGACCGCGAAGAAATTCGCCGCCTGTCCGGAGCTTGTGAGCATCCCGGCCGTGCCGCCCTCGAGCGCGGTTATACGCGCGGCGACATGGTCGCAGGTGGGGTTTTGCAGGCGGCTGTAAAAGTAACCGCTTGCCTCCAGATCGAAGAGCTTGCCCATGTGCTCGCTTGTGTCATATTTGAAGGTGGTGCTCTGAATAATGGGGATCTGGCGCGGCTGCCCGTTGCCGGGGGCGTAGCCGCCCTGTACGCAGATGGTTCCGATGTTTGGCTTCTTTGACATTTTACAACCTCCAATTAGTATTGCTTATTAGTATATCGCTGCGCCGATTAGCGACGCGCGTCTGGTGAGCGGGCGCGAGACATCCGTGGTTCCCAGAACGGCAGAGCCCATGTTCTGCGCGAAAATCTGGACGCTGTCGACCTCCGGCAGATTTGTCAGGGAGTTCACCACGGAATAGATGGTGAGGTTAATTACCGCCGTGTCCTCCTGTGCGATTTCCAGAAACTCCGAGGAGAAGTTCACCCGACACACGCCGTCTTGAGTGTAGACGGAGAGCACGACAGTGTCTTCGGGAATCGCCGAGTAGAGCTTTTCGCTGGAGGGGCCCGCCAAGAGCAAATCCATTATCAGCCTCTCGGGCGAGGCGTCGTCCCCGGGATTGATATCGGCATATTCGGCGGACATAACCGCCTGATCCAGCCTTGGGAAATATAACCGTACCTGCGCCTGAGCGCCGCTCACAACCGTGTTATAGAGCAGGATTTCCTCTGAGGAAAGGCGCACCGTGACGGAGTTGTCCTCTGTGTGGAGGCGGACGAAATCTACCCCGGGAAGCGAGCACATTGTGAGCGCGACGGCGCCCTCTAAAAGCGATTTTTCCATGCCCTCGAGCTTGGCGTAGGGAGCGCTCATGAGCACATCCACAGTGTGACCGGCGAGGGTCGCCCGCGTTATATTGACGTCCGGCGGAAGCGCGCTTACAAGAGAGGGGTCCTCCGGTGCGCTGCGCAGGGCGAGAGCCGCGCCCATTACGATATCGTCGCCCTCGGTGTACGGAATTTTCTCCGCGCGCAGAAGCTGACTACCAGGGCTGACAGAGGAGACAATTCTCCGATAGACCTCGATATACTCCTGCTCCGAGTCGGCTCGCGGAATGGTCGAGCACGCCGAGAGACAGATCAAGACCAGTGCCGCTGTCAGCGCGACTGCCCGCCGCGCACTCGGGGCTTTTAAGAAGCGCCTCATGACTGCACCTCCCATTGGCTGTAGGACGGAAAGGTGATGGTCACGCGCGTTCCGCCGCCCTCGCGCCGCTCCACGCTGATCTGACCGCCGTGCAGCAGTACCGCGTCGTGAACTATGGATAGTCCCAGCCCGCTGCCTCCGGCGTCGCGGGCTCTTGCCTTGTCCACCCTGTAGAAGCGGTCGAAGATGTGCGGCAGATCCGCCTCGGGGATGCCGATTCCCGTGTCCTCGACGATCAGGCTGACGGCTTCGGGATTGCAGCTTAGGGAGATTTTTACTTCCCCGTCGGCGACATTATATTTAATGCTGTTTTCGGCGAGATTGAAGACTATTCTGTAGAGCAGGTCCTCATTGCCCATGACGGCGCAGCCCTCGTCGGCCTCGGTAGTGAGCCTAACCGAGCGCTCCTTTGCCAGAGGCTCCAGGATGTGGAGGGTTTTTTCGACGATTGTTTTCATGTCAAGCTCGGTAAAGTCAAAGCCCGCCGCGCTGTCGAGCTTTGACAGGCTCAGGAGCTTTTCCGCCGTGCGTCCGAGCCGCTCCGCCTCCGTGCCGATGTCGGTGACGAATTCGACCATGGTCTCCTTGTCCATATACTCCGCGTTTACTATGCTGTCGGAGAGGAGCCTGATTGAAGCCAGCGGCGTTTTGAGCTCGTGCGACGCGTCCGAGACGAAGCGGCGGCGAAGCTCCTCGGTTTCCTTGAGCCGTCCGGTGAAGTTATTAAACTCTGCGCCCAGCTCGCTTAGCTCATCCGAGCCGCGCACGGGGATTTTGTAGTCATAGTCGCCGCCGGAGACGATTCTGGTCGCGCGGACGAGGTCTGTTATACGCGTTGTGAGCGCGCGGGAAAAGAGCATGGTGAAGGCGACGGCAAGCAGTCCGAAGACTACGCTTATGTTGCGAAGGTTGCGCTGGGTGGCGGAGATGAGCGCCGCCTGACTTGAGTCGTATTCATAGAGATAGACCGCCCCGATGGCGACGCCCGCGCGCATGATGGGCATTGCCTCGGAGCTTATAAAGGCCTCGCCGTCATAGACGCAGTAGCAGACGACTTGTCCGGCAAGCGCGCTGCTTATTTCAGAAAAGAGCGCAAGCCGCCCGGGAGAATAGTCAAACTCGGAGGAGTCATAGAGCACCCTTGCCTGTGCGTCGGTGATGATTACGCGGCCAAGCGTGCGCAGGTCTAAAAAGTCCATCGCCTTTCCCACGGAGTCGGTTGTGAGCGACTCCGACACGGAGAGCGTAGCGGAGATGACCCCCGCCTGATTCTCGAGCGACGACTTCTTGGAGGCGAAGACCAGGTCCCGCGTTACAACCGTGGGATAGGTGTTGAGCATGACCAGCAGACCCGCGATGAGTATTAGAAATACCAGCGCAAATTTAAACTGCACCCTGGACAGTATTGACTTTATACCGGACCGTGGCCGCATATCGGATTAGTCCTCCGAAAAATAGTATCCCACGCCCCACTTGGTATTGAAATACACAGGCACGGCGGGGTTATGCTCGAGCTTTTCGCGCAGTCGGCGGATGTGGACGTCGACCGTTCTCACGTCGCCCTGATAGTCCAGCCCCCAGATTATGTCCAGAAGTCTCTCGCGGGCATAGACCTTGCCGGGGTTGCGCATAAGAAGCTCGGCTAAGTTGAATTCCTTGGCGGTAAGGTCAACATAGACCCCGTCCTTCTCGGCGCTTCGGCGGGAGGAGTCGAGGGTGATGTGGCCGCGCGTGATCCGCTCCTTTGCCTCGTCCGCGCCGCCCGTCATCGCGCTTCGGCGCACTAAGGCGCGAACCCTTGCCTTCAGCTCGAGAATGTTGAAGGGCTTTGTCATATAGTCGTCAGCGCCGTATTCAAAGCCGAGCAGCTTATCCGTGTCCTCGCTCTTGGCGGTCAGCATGATTACCGGAACCTTTGAGAACTCGCGGATTTTCATGCAGACGTCCAGACCCGAAATTCGCGGCATCATTATGTCCAGCAGGATCACGTCATATTTTGTCGCGCGTGCCATGTCCAGAGCCGTCTGCCCGTCGTAACAGACGTCAACGTCATAGCCCTCGCTCTCCAGATTGAATTTAATTCCCTTTACCAACGGCTTTTCGTCGTCGACAACAAGTATTCTCACAGAAAATTTCCTCCTATTAGTTGCGGCGGTTTTAAACGGTTATCAAACCGCGTATTTTTTCAAAAATCCCGAGTCCTATCCCCGTCACGTCGATTATATCCGCAGTCTCTTCAAAGGGGCCGTAATCCTCGCGATAGGCGATAATTCTTCCCGCGAGCGCGGGACCTATGCCGGGAAGCAGATCAAGAGTTTCACTGTCGGCGGTGTTTATGTTTATGAGGGCGCCCTCTTGCGCGTTTTTATCGCTCTCATTCGGCGGCGAGAGCACAGCGCTCTCCGAAGAAACTGTTTCAAAGGCGGCAGCTTGAGCCGACGCTTGAGAATTGCCGGAAATTTGAAGTCCCAGCACGGCGAAAAAGAGCAAGATCGCCGCGAGAGCGCAGATTTTTTCAAGGGTTTTCAAGGCGCCTTACCTCACTATAATGAAAGTCGAAACCCTTAGAATTTTAGCGGTTTGATTTTCCATAACCCAAGTTTCGCTTATTTAAAATAAAAACGGTTGCATTTCAAAGAAAATTTTATTATAATAAAGAATAGCCTCTTAATTATAGGAACTATGACGGGTCGATTAACGTCAATTACATAAGAGAACTGACTTTCGTTCTGCCGACGCCGACAGAATGAGTATAACATAATATTCCGGAGTTGAATATGAAAAATTTAAAGTTATTGTCAACAACTTTACTGATCGCGCTTTTGTGCTCGGTTATTATTGCGCCGGCACAGGCGGCCGCTCAGCCGGAGCCGGAGGCGACAGCCGTTTATATGCTTGACATAGCGTCGGGCACCGTGATTTTTTCCAAGAATGCCGACGAGGCCCTAGCGCCCGCCAGCCTGACGAAAATCATGACGGTTCTGCTTGCGGTTGAAGCCATTGAGCAGGGGGTTGCCTCTCTGAACGACCTTGTAACGGTGAGCGAAAATATAAGTACCGGCATGGATGACGACGCAAGCTCCGCCGGTCTCGAGGCGGGCGAGACGCTTACGCTGGAGGATCTTTTATACTGCGCTCTGGTCTCCTCTGCCGGGGACGCCTGCAACGCTATCGCGGAATACATAGGCGGCTCAATTCCCGTGTTTTTAACGTCAATGAACCAGCGGGCGCAGGCTCTGGGCTGCACGAACACGAACTTTATGAATACCCACGGGATGCCCGCCGAAAACCACTATTCCAGTGCGCGGGACGTGGCGCTTATTACGAAGGCGGCGGTCTCTTATCCGCTCTTCGCGACTATCAGCAAAACCGTAACCTATGACATTGCCGCCACTAACCAGTCGGATGAGCGCCATCTCAGTAACACCAATAATCTTTTACATAAGGATAATAAATATTACTACGAATATGCCTCCGGAGTCAAGACCGGCCACACAGAGGCCGCCGGTTACTGCTTGGCTTCTACCGCGCGCAAAAACGCCATCGATCTGCTGTGCGTGGTTATGGGAGCCAAGGCGACAGGTCCCGAGGACGCTCAGGATTTAGGCAGCTTTTCTGAGACTATCGCCCTATATAACTGGGCGTTTGAAAATTTCAGCTACCGTGACATCTTAAAGATGACGGAGCTTGTGGACGAGCTTCCCGTTGTTATGGGACAGGACTCTGAAACCGTAAGCGTGCATCCTGAGGAGGCGATAAGCGCGCTGCTGCCTAATGACGAGGATCTCTCGAGCTTTATCCGCGACATAACGATATACAGCGAGGTGGACGGCACAGAGCTTGTTGCCCCGGTGAGCGCCGGAACGGTTCTCGGCGAGATAACCATCTCGCGCGACGGCACGGTCTATGGCACCACGAAGCTTGTTGCCAGCACCTCTATAGACTTGAGCTACACCCGCTATATGACGGAGCGGATTGATGAAACTCTAAAAAAACCGAGCGTGACGCTCTTCATCGTAATCATCGCGTTTCTGCTTGCCGTTTATATTTTCCTGCTAGTCCGCTATTACTATTTAAAAATTGCCGCACGAAGCGCCGCTAAGTCTGATAAGACGCCAAAGGAGCCGAAAGCGCCAAAGGAGCCGAAACCGCCTAAGTCGGAAAAGTGGCCGGGCTTTCTTGCTTCGTTCCGGCGCGAGGCTGTAATCGAGCCTGACGAACAGGGCGTTTTATCTGTGCCGCCGCGCCGCGCCAATGAGCCGGAAGTCACGCGTTTCATAAAGGTGCCCGAGGCTCCGTCGGAGCCGGAGCCGTTTTTTGAGCCGGAGACTTATTTTGAGCCGAAGCCGGACACTATAGCGGAGCAATCTCTGGAGCGGGACTATTTTGAGGAATTTTTTAAAAAGCCGGAGGATAAGGGACTATGAAAACGCTGGGATTTATTGGCGTCGGAAACATGGGCGCCACTGTGGCGCGCGCGGCAATCAAGGGCGTCGGTGCTTCAAGCGTTATGATTTTTGATCTGGACGGCGCAAAAACCGCCGAGCTTGCCTCGGAGTTTGGCTGCCGTGTCGCGGGGGGCGCCCGTGAGCTTGCGGCGAAGGCCGACTTTGTGTTTCTCTGCGTCAAGCCGAAGCAAATTGCCTCGGTGCTCGAGGATTTGTCTCCCGTGCTCAGCGTTGCCAATATGGCCGGTAAGCGTCAGGTTATTGTGTCAATCGCGGCGGGCGTCTCGATAGACGATATTGCTTTAGAGCTGGACAAGGCGGATTTGCGTCTGCCGATTATTCGGCTTTTGCCCAACACCCCCTTATATGTTGACAGCGGTCTGACCGCTATTTCCTGCAGCCCCGGCGTATCGGACGAGGACCGCGAGACTCTTTCGGCGGCTCTGGGTCAAAGCTGTGAGCTGCTTCCGCTGCAAGAATCGCTCATAGATGCGGCGTCTCCGGTTTTCAGCTCCGGTCCGGCGTTTGTATATATGTTCGCCGAGGCTCTTGCGGACGGCGCGGTCAAGGCGGGTCTGCCCCGCGAGTTGGCGCGCTCCCTTGCCGCTAATACCCTGCGCGGCGCGGCGGAAATGCTTTTGCAATCCGGAAAGCACCCCGGTCAGCTCAAGGACGAGGTCTGCTCTCCCGGCGGTTCCACAATCGTCGGAGTGGAGCAGCTGGAAAAGCGCGGCTTCCGCGTTGCGGTGATTTCGGCGGTGTGGGAGACATATCTTAAGACGACGCAGCTTGCCTAGCAGATAAAAGATAATAGATAATAGATAATAGATAAGAGATAAGAGATATAAGGAACTGCAGCAATTTTGTTTTGCTGCAGTTCCTTTTTTACATTATTCGTTTTTTATCTGAGTGCTGTTTAGCCCTCGGTGGCGCCTGCCTCTTTGGGCTGCTTTTTTCCGGCGAGGGTCATGACGCCCTCAACAGTGAGGATGATTGCAAGTACCATAAGCACGACTGAGAACACCATTTGCAGCCAGTTCGCGGCGCTGGCAAGGCCCTCGGCAGAGCCGATGATTGCGGTGAGCTTCTGATAGAAGGTCATGCAAAGGCTCGTGAGCGTAGCGATGATCATAAACGCCATGGGCACGAGGAACAGCTTGTTGCCCTTGCCGATATTGCCCAGCCAAGCCGCCACTGCAAGCAGCGCAAGCCCCGCTAGCAGCTGGTTTGCCGCGCCGAAGAGCGGCCAAATCATGGTGTAGCCCGTTGAGCCGAGCCAGATGCCGATGCCAACCGTTATTGCTGTTGCAAAATAGGGGTTGATAAGAACTTTTTTGAAGCCGGTTACGGTCTTGGGGTCCTCTCCGTCCTTGAGGAAGAACTCGGTGAACATATATCTGGCAAGTCTGGTGGCTGTGTCAAGACTCGTCAGGGCGAAAGCGGACACCGCGAGGATAATGAGAGAGTAGACCGTCTGGTAAACCTCTGTCGCACCAAGGGAGTTGAGCATTGTGGCAATGCCCGACGCGAGCACCTGGGTCGGCGTTCCGGCGGCAATTTCGTTCGATTTGGACAGGTAACCCACGGTAATGAGAGCGATAACCGCCAGCGCGCACTCTATGAGCATTGCGCCGTAGCCAATGAGCTTGGCGTCCTTTTCGTTGTCTATCTGCTTTGCGCTCGTGCCCGAGGAGACAAGGCTGTGGAAGCCGGAAATTGCGCCGCAGGCGATTGTTATGAACAGCGCCGGGAACATATATTTGAGGGTGTTGCCCTCCATGCCGCCAAAGCCGTAATAAGGCAGAAGATTCATCTGGGGGTTGGCGGCGAAGATGCCGACGACGGCGGCAATCATCATTGCGTAAAGCAGGAAGCTGGATAAATAGTCGCGCGGCTGGAGCAGAATCCACACCGGAGCAATCGACGCCACGAAGATATACACGCCGATTATCATCATCCAAGTGCCCTCGGACAGGTTCAGCTGAACATTCAGGCCGATGGCGATAATGCCGACTATTGCGCCTATGCCGATTATAGACGCCAGCCACAGAGGAGCGTTGCGGCGATATACGAAGAAGCCGAACAAAACGGCAACTGCGATGAACAGCGCGCTTATCATTGCCGCCGAGCCGTTAGTAAGGTTCTGCGCGGCGTCGCCGTCGGGGACAATCGCGAAGGTCTTGGCAACGATTGACGCGAACGCGGCAACGACCAGCAGCAGCGTGAGATATGAGAAGGCCAGAAACAGCTTTTTCGCGCGGGTGCCGATGCTCTGGGAAATAACGGCGCCGATGGACTGACCCTTGTGGCGGATTGATGCGAAGAGCGAGCCGAAATCATGCACGGCTCCGAAGAATATGCCGCCGATAAGTATCCACAGCAGAACCGGTACCCAGCCGAACACCGCCGCCTGTATGGGGCCGTTTATGGGACCGGCTCCCGCGATTGACGAGAAGTGGTGGCCGAGAAGAACCGGAGCCTTGGCGGGGACGAAGTCTTTGCCGTCGTAATACTCGTGGGCGGGGGTTTTTCTCTTAGGATCGATGCCCCATTTTTTCGCGAGATACGAGCCATAGGTCACGTATCCGATGAAAAGGACTACTAAGCTGATTATCAGGATTACTATACCGTTCATAGATGAACCTCCTTAATTTTAAACCTCTGAATTAATCGCGAGGAAAAGGGGATTGCGAATTTGTTCAGAGGTTCATTTGAATTTGGGCGAGCAGCTGTGCTGCCCCCTTGCCTTTCCTGTTTGCGAGGGTCTTTCCTGTGTCAAGCTCCAGGGCAACGGCGCGAAGATCGCACCAGCCGTGAAGGGTTAACAGGAAGTTCTTATGAAAAGATCGTTTTTCAAGCTCTCGTTTTGCTTTGAGTGTAAAGCTGTTTGCCATAACTATTGCAGTTATGTCTGAACTCATGTGTTCCGAGTGGGGGCGAATTTTGGTCAGGGCGTCGCTTATCGCATAGTCGCAGCAATCCCGCACCATGTCTGCGTCCGCCTGCGCTACTGCAAAGAAGTACGCATAGTCGTTGTTCTCGGCTCCCCAGAGCTTAGCTTTCTTGACTAAAACGTATTTCTCGCTTTGCCTGTGATACTCCGCCGCGGCAAACAGCCATTTGCAAGCGCCCTCTTCTGGAGGGCTTACGGTGTACCAGGCGCCGTAGGATTCCAGAACCTTATTCTTGAGGTTCTCAAGTGGCAAGTCTACGGGTTCCCCCATCGCATCACTTCCTTATGTATTGAATTATTATAATATGTATGATTGCGCCCGCCTCGTTAACACTCTGTTCACAGAGATAATACTCCGATTGAAAACAAAAATCAATAGTTTTTTTCTTTTTTTATTGCAAATATGAGTTTAGACACTGTATAATGCAGCAAGCGACTATTATACCATTATTTTAGTCGTTTTGCTCCCAACTTACGTCGGAACCGCGAAACATGACACATTGGCGACGGAAAGAGGTTCCGACAACGCAGACAGGCGGACTTACGCCTACCTATCAAACCTGCGTCAATTGAAGGGCTTTCTAGATGCAAGGTATCCATTCCTGCCCTCAGACTGGAAGGGAGAGTCGATAAGCGATGTAAATCTCCGCGTTGATTTTTAGGCTTGGATGAAGAAGCAAAAAAACCAATGGCGAGAGCGGATTGTATTAGAGAAAAAATGTGCTATAATGACAAAAAAGTATAATGCTAGTAGGCGTTTTCACTCGCCTCGAGAAAGCTTGTCAATCAATGACGACACTTTGGTAAGTCAAAGTGTAGAGGAAATGCAAGGAGTTAAGATATGAGCCAACCTAAATTGTCCAACAGTCATTACGCTTATTATGGCGAATATTCCATCGATAGTTGGATTGAATTTGTTCTGAACGAGGAAGTAAAACTTCCTGCATATCAACGAACATTTGTCTGGAATCTCAAGCAAGCTACAAATCTTGTGGAAGCAATACTGGATGATAAGTTCGTGCCTCCACTAACAATTGCATCAATACAATACAAACTTGGCGATATTGAGCCGGGAATCTATTTAGTTGACGGTCAACAGAGACTTAGTTCAATCCTTTTGTTCTATTTAGGGGTTTGGCCAAACAAAAATCCTGATTCAGTGAATATTGACGATGATGATGATGCTATTGAGAGCATTGAATGGACATTTTCCAAGCTCCAGAAACTGTATGAAGAGTGCAATAGTATTGAGAACTTACACACGTCTATAGAGAAAACTGGTGAATATGTTACTTTTGAAAATGTCGATTTAAAGTTTGAAAGTGACGAGTTAAAAAAGGATGTACGCAGTAAGGCTATACAGACATTCGAAAGGCTTCAAATACATAAAAAAGAGTTCCTTTTAAAGACTCTTGGCTACTCGTTTGTTAAGAGTATCGGTGATTTTAAAGATGAAAAGTTGCTATTTGCTAATCTATTTAGAGAGATAAATACATCGGGTAAGAGTCTTACAAAAGATGAGTCAAGGCAAGCGATGTACTATATAGAGCCAGACTTGAAAAAATTATTCCGACCAGACTTCTTAACTGGATATACAACAACTAACAATAAAGCACTTGACTTTTCACGATACTTGTCTTATGCCTATGACTACTCGACTCGCTATCCTGATGTTGATAGGGTTGCTCGCGGATTCAGCAATGATCCTGATGGTTATATACTCAAATTTATAGATGACACGATAGAGCTATATGCGAATACCAACGGATGCCAGTTTCTATCCAATCTGAAGAATTTTGAGCACGATTTTAGAAAGTTATTCACCAAGAAAGACACTGCAGCTTGGGAGATAGGAAATGCCGAAGTTTACCTTTTTGGACTCATATACTGGGTACTAATTAAAGGCAAACGTATTGACCTTTCTAAAAAGGATAAATTGAAAAATAACCTAACAAAGGATAAATTGATTATTGGGCAGCATGAACGTGTAGGTGCTATTAGAAAACGCTTGAAGCATTCGGTTAAGACTTATGAAAAGTATTTAGCAAAAGAGGATGCGCGTAATGGTTAGGGATATTTGCCAGTATGTTGCTTTTGACATACTTGAATACTTACGTGAAGTTGGCAGAATTGTGCCCAAGCATCCTGATTTTTGTTTTCAGCAAACACTTGATTACATATTGCCGAGTGTTTTTTTGAAGATGACGGGCTGTTTAGAACACAAAATAGATATGGTTACTTTGCAGCTTTGTATTGATGACGAAGGAATTAAGCAGGATAAATTAAGAAGTGCAACAAAAATACCGGCAAGTAGTGGAGCTTTCCAGGCTGCTATCAAGGAACTAATAGAATTGAATGCGAATCTGGGACTTAAGTCAAAGTATACTGATATTGTGCAGGGTATATGGGGAGATATTTCAATTTGGGAGCGTGAATGTCAACGTGTTCTTGATTTATTAGACGATGAAATCAAAGTCGCATTTTACTTTCGTCGAGGAAATTTCAATTTCGAAAGCAGAACCTCATTAGCAGAAGCAAAGGAAAACCTTAAGGACAAGAAAGATTATAAAAATGTGCCTTTGAAATATATCATTGATAGGGCGTTTCGTTTCAGGAACATTTTCGCTCATAACGAGGACTCAGTTTACAAAGAAACAAAATCTTTGTCAAGTATTAACAACCGGCTTGCTATATACGATACATGGAGTTTTCGCTTTGCAATTCTGACATATGCTGATTCTGTGTTAAAGCAAGAATTCGAAAGGTATATCAATCTTCGAAACAAGCATTCAATTAGTTACTAAATATTGTCTTCACTCAAAGTCCTTACTTCCCTTCCGGAAGACGACAAATCCAGCTTAACGGTCGACGCATTTGCGGCGATCGAGAGGGTGTTAGGGAGACTTCCCTAACAAGTAAGCGAAAGTTATGTGGAGTCAACGCAACAGCTGCAATAAATCAAGGAGAATTTTCATGGATAACATAGAACAAATCTTAACCAAGATGACGCTCGAGGATAAAATTGCGCTGTGCTCGGGGGCGTCCTTTTGGGAGACAAAGAAATATGAGAAGTACGGTATCCCGTCCATGTTCATGTGCGACGGGCCGAGCGGGCTGCGCAAGCAGGAGCACGAACGCGGCGTTTCGGATGCGGCGGGAGTAAACGACTCGCGTCCCGCCACCTGCTATCCGGCGGAGGTCACAACCGCCGGAAGCTGGGATACGCAGCTTTTGGGGCGGATCGGCGAGGCAATAGGAGTCGAAGCGAAGAACCAGTCGGTCGGCTTGGTGCTGGGTCCCGGGGCGAACATAAAGCGCAACCCCCTCTGCGGGCGCAACTTTGAGTATTTCAGCGAGGACCCGCATCTCGCCGGAAAGCTTGCCGCGGGCTTCATCCGCGGTATAGAGGGTCAGGGCGTGGGAGCCAGCCTCAAGCACTTTGCGGCCAACTCGCAGGAGTATTGCCGCTTTACCTCCGACGGCGTCATGGACGAGCGCACCCTGCGGGAGATATATCTCACGAACTTTGAAATCGCGGTGAAGGAGGGTAACCCCTCCATCGTCATGTGCTCCTATCCCAAGCTGGGCGGCGTGCATTGCAGCGACCATCGGGAGCTGCTGACCGATATTCTCCGCACGGAGTGGGGTTATGCGGGGCTGGTGGTCACCGACTGGGGCGCGATGAGCGACCGGATCGAGGGCTTTAGGGCGGGCTGCGACCTCAACATGCCGGGCGGCAGCGGCTATATGGAAAAGCAGGTGCTGCGGGCTGTTGAGCGCGGAGGCCTGTTCGAGAGCTGCGTTAACGAGAGCGCGCGCCGCGTGCTCAAGCTCGTCTTCCGGGCGACGGAAACGCGCAACGGGGAATTTGACTGCGACTATGAGGCGCACCATGGCTTAGCGCGAGAAGCGGCGGAGCAGGGCGCGGTGCTGCTTAAAAATGAGGGCGGCATTCTCCCGCTGAAAGCGGACGCGAAGGTTGCCTTAATTGGCGCGATGGCGAAGAGGATGCGCTATCAGGGCGCGGGCTCCAGTCACGTAACGCCCATGAAGCTGAGTCAGCCCATAGATTTTCTGCCCGACGCGGTCTATGCCCCCGGCTGTGACGACAGGGGAAATACGACTGATGAATTGATGGCGGAAGCGATAGAAACCGCCAAGAATGCGGACGTCGCCGTGGTGTTTGCGGGTCTGCCGGAGCAGTATGAGTCGGAGGGCTTTGACCGCGAGGATCTTCGTATGCCGGAGGGACACAACCGGCTCATAGAGGCGGTTGCGAGTGCAAACCCCAACACGGTGGTGGTGCTGCTGTGCGGCAGCGTGGTGGAGTGCCCCTGGGCGGAGAGGGTGCGGGGTATACTCTACATGGGTCTGCCGGGGCAGGCAGGCGGTGAGGCGATTGCGAATCTGCTGTATGGCAGAGCTAATCCCTGCGGGAAGCTGGCGGAGAGCTGGCCTTATGAGTATGCGGACGTGCCGTCCAGCGAGATTTTCGGCAAGACAAAAGACGCCCTGTATCAAGAGGGAGTCTACGTGGGATACCGCTATTACGACAAGGCGGGCGTGCCGGTTCGCTGGGGCTTCGGCTTCGGGCTGAGTTATACGAGCTTTAGTTATTCAAATTTGAATATAAGCGGCAATTCCGTCACCGTGACAGTGAAAAACACCGGAAAAGTGCCCGGGGCGGAGGTCGCTCAGCTGTATATTGAGCCGCCTCGGGGCGGTTTGCACAGGCCAATTAGGGAGCTGAAGGGCTTTAGGAAGGTGTTTCTTGAGCCCGGGGAGAGCGAGACGGTGAGTTTTGAGCTCGAGGAGCGGTCGCTTGCGGTCTGGGATGGGGGCTGGAGGGTGACTGGAGGGGTCTATACTGCCTGTGTAGGCGGCTTATCCGCCGTTATTGAGAGGGGGGGCAGGAGGCTTCCAGCCCCGCTCTGGCAGGGGGGCAGCTGGTATGAGAGCTGCAAGGGAAAGCCGTCTCAAGAAGAATGGGAAGCTATGCTGGGCAAAAAGTATGTCCCGTCGAAGCTCGTGAAGGGTCAGTTCACCATGGAGAACACGGTGGAGGAGATGAGGGAGCATTCTCTTGTTATGAAAATCGTGTACAAGGCGGTGGAGAAGACCCTTGCCAGAAGCGTCGGCGGGAAGAAGGGCTATGACAATCCGGAGTTTAAGATGCTGCTCGCGTCAAGCGTGGGCGCGCCGCTGCGGACGATGCAGATAAACGGCGGCCTTAAGGGCGGACTCATGCCGGGACTTTTGGAGATGGCAAACGGGCATTTCTTTAGAGGAGTATGGAAAATGGTCGGGGGAGCCTGAGATTGCGTGCCGTGCATATTTAATAGATTGAGCAGCGTGCATATTTGCACATTGGGTGTCGTGCACGTTACAGATTGCGTGCCGTGCACATTTGCACTTGATTACGACGGCTGTTTATGATATCTTAGTTCTATTCAACAGCCTAACGGGAGTTTGGAGGGTGAACTATGTACGAGTACACCAGCGTTAACTTTTTTGATATGTCTGTCTGGCGGAGCATTCTTCTCGTGGGTGTGTTATTTTGCAGCCTGCTGCTTGCAAACATACTCAAGAATTTTATTCCTGCGCTCAAAAAAACGCTGATTCCGAACTCGGTTCTCGGCGGGATAATGCTGCTTATTGCCTCTACGATTTGTTATTACACAACGGGCTCTTATCTTTTCAATCAGCCGGCGCTCTCGGCTAATGGCTCGGGAATTGCGACTCTCGAGATGCTTACATATCACTGTCTGGCAATCGGGTTTATTGCAATGACTCTGCGCCCGGTGCAAAAGAAGCTAAGCCGTGACCGCTATATAGACATTCTCGACTCCGGCGTCACGACAATCGGCGGCTATATGATTCAGGGCATTTTCGGTCTTGCGATAACGATTGTCGCCGCCTTTATTATTTCTGACTTTGCCCCCGGAAGCGGGGTGCTGCTAAGCTTTGGCTATGGGCAGGGCACGGGACAGGCCCTTACTACCGGTAAGAATTTTGACCTAGGCATGGGCTTAAACGGTACCTATGCCAGCTTCGGCCTGGCAATCGCGGCTCTGGGCTTTTTAACCGCCGGTATCGTCGGCGTATTCTATTTAAACTATCTGCGCCGGAAGGGGGAAATTAGGGTTTTCGATAAGGAGAAAAGCTCCGCTCTTGGTATGAACGAGGTAATCTCCGAGAACGAGACCCCCATGAACGAGTCGGTGGACAAGATGTCGATACAGGTGGCGTTTGTGTTCGTGGCTTACCTGCTTGCCTATGGGCTGATGTATCTGATAGGCAACGTGATTCTCGGCGGGGGCAGCAATCTCATAGGGACAATATATGGCTTTAACTTTCTCTTCGGCGTAATCGCCGCCGTTATTGTTAAGGGCGTGCTGAATTTCCTGACGAAAAAGGGCTTAGTGCGCTATGAGCACAAGAACACCTTTTTGCTCAACCGCATTTCCGGCTTTGCCTTCGATCTCATGATAGTCGCGGGAATCTGCGCGATTCAGGTTCACGTTATCTCGAACTACTGGTTCCTTCTCCTGCTGCTGGGGCTTGTCGGCGCGGTGATAACCTTCTTATATGTGAGGCTCGTTTGCAAAAAGGTTTTTCCCGACTATGAGCACGAGCAGTTTCTGGTTTTCTTCGGTATGCTAACGGGCACGGCAAGCACGGGCATGATTCTGCTGCGCGAGGCCGACCCCGACTTTGAGTCGCCGGCGTCGGAGAATTTGGTATATCAGAATTTCCCGGCGATAGTTTTGGGATTTCCGCTGCTCATAATAGCGACGCGGCTCTATACCAACGCGCGGAATATTCCGCTTGCGATCGCGCTGCTCGCGGTGATATTCGCGATTTTTGTTGCGCTCAATCTCTTTCTCTTCCGGAAATTCATTTTCCGAAAAAAGACCGTAGGGGCGGACAATGGAAAGTAGCGCGAAGGGTCTTCCGCGCGGCGTGAGGCGGCACCGCGCCGTATACTCCATACTCGGCTGGGGTCTCGGATGGCTTATCTGCCTCATCTTCGGCTTCCGTGCGCGCTATACTAAAATAAAGAGCCCCACCTTTCTCTTTCTTGCCAACCACACGAGCGATCTTGACCCCATCTATGAGGTTTTGGGCACAAAGCGGCATCTGCGCTTCGTTGCCAGTGAGAACGCTCTGCGCGGCTTTGGCGGGGCGATTGTATCATATCTAGCGGGGCCTATTCCGCGGCGCAAGGGCGCGAGCGCCGACGAGTGCGTGGACGCAATTTTAGCCAATCTCCGCGCCGGAGTGAATGTGGGAATTCACCCGGAGGGTAACCGCACCTGGGACGGCGAAACCGGCTACATACCCCCGAGAATCGCCCGCGTGGCAAAGGACTCCGGCGCGGGACTCGTGACCTATAGACTTGACGGCGGCTACCTGCGCACCCCGCGCTGGGCAAGATTTGGCCGCCGCGGTCTTACGCGCGGACAGCTGGTAAACGAGTATTCGGCAGAGACGCTCGCCTCTATGAGCGAGGGCGAAATCTATGACGCAATTTGCCGCGACCTATATGTCGACGCCTTTGAGGAGCAGAAAAAGAGCCCCCGAGCCTATCCCGGGCGCAAGAGGGCCGAGCGGCTGGAGCTTGTGCTTTTCGTTTGCCCTGTCTGCGGGAAAATAGGCAGCTTTGTTTCCCGCGGAGACGGCGTTGCTTGCCGCGAGTGTGGCCTTAAGACGCGCTATGACGAGTTTGGCTTCTTTGATAAGGCCGTGCCGTTTAAGAACCTCCTAGACTGGAGCCGCTGGCAGAAGAGCTGGCTGAGAGAAAACGCCCCGAGCCTCGCCGCGCAGACAGACGAAGAGCTGACCTACGATGAGAATGTGCGCTTAACTTGCGGCGTCGGGCGAGCTAAGAAGCTTCTGGCGGAGGGCGCGCTCTGCCGCGTCTTCGGCGACAGAATAGAGCTGGGGGGCTTTGTTTTTCTGCACAGCGGCTTTGAAAAGATGAGCGCCTTTCGGTGGAGCACAATCTGCTTTACCTTTGAAGGTGAATATTATGAGATTTTTTCAAATAGAGGACTATCCGGTCAGAAATATTACGGGCTCTGGAGGATAATTACCGGCAAAGACTATTTTTAGGATAAAACTATGTTACATTTAGGAAGCAAGACAATCGAATATGCCAAGCCCCTTATGGGTATGACGCCTCCGAGAATCTCTCTTCTTGCCTTTGATCTTGACGGGACCTTGCTGACCAGCAAAAAACGCATAAGCGACAGGTCGCTTGCGGCTATTAAATTTGCGCGAATGTGCGGCACAAAGATTACGATTTGCTCAGGCCGCTCGCCGTCGCAGATGAGGGTTTTCTTAGATATGCTGGAGCTGCACGGCCCCTATGTAGCTTCGAACGGCGCGACGGTGATAAATGATCTGAGCGGCGAAACGCTATTCTCAAAGCCGTTTTCGCCCTCCGCCGTCAAGCGGCTGGCGAAGCTTTTTGACTTCTTCGGCTATGATTTCGCACTCGTAACTTCAGATGTGTTTTACCACACCCCGGGCTATCTCCGCCTGAATTTGCTTGACAGCTATGACGAGCTCATCGCCTCTCAGGGCGGCAAGCTGTCCGTGCGCAAAACTCTGGGCTTTGGCCTGAGCGGCTTCGAGGGTGAGGACGTTATAAAGGCCCTTTGCCTGCCTAAGAACACGATGATGTCGGACAGGTTGGAGTGCCTTCTCCACGATGACGCAGAGGTTCTCTGCGCGGTCAGCGGGTCAGGCCTCTTCGATATAAGCCCCGCCGGAACGGACAAGTCCGACGCGCTCAAGGTAGTTGCGGATTATTACTGCATTCCGATGGAAAACGTCTGCGCCATGGGCGACTATGACAACGACATATCAATGTTCGAGTCCGTCGGCTTCGGCGTTGCCATGGGCAACAGCATAGAGAGCCTTCTGGACGTCGCGCACTATCAAACCGACACCAACGACAACGAGGGTATAGCCAAGGCCATAGAGTACCTCAGCCCATGGTTAGGCAGATAATAGATTAGATTGAGAGTATTTTTTTATGCCGATTGTTGAATTTAAAAATGTGTCAAAGCACTTCAAGGTTTTAAACCGCCGCGAGGGTCTCGTCGGCGGGTTGAAGGACTTATTTTCGCGCGATTATAAGACCGTCAAGGCCGTTGACGGCGTGAGCTTTTCGGTTGAGGCAGGTGAGATTGTCGGCTATCTGGGACCGAACGGCGCGGGAAAATCGACGACAATTAAGATGATGACGGGCGTTCTTCTTCCGACTTCCGGCGACATAAGCGTCAGCGGGAGGGTCCCCTATAAAGACAGAACAAAAACCGCCGCGAATATCGGCGTAGTTTTCGGGCAGCGATCACAGCTCTGGTGGTCGCTGCCGCTTATTGAATCGTTTAAAATACTGCGGGATATTTATGACATTTCACAAGAGGATTACGCAAAGCAACTCGCGCTCTATGAGAGTCTTGTGGATTTAGAGCCGCTTTACAGCAAGCCGGTTCGGGAGATGTCGCTCGGTCAGAGAACGCTTTGCGATATTTTGGCGGCGTTTCTGCATAACCCCGCCGTCGTGTTTTTGGATGAGCCGACTATCGGGCTTGACGTCGCGATGAAGGCGAAAATCCGCGAGCTTATACATACGCTCAATCGGGTGAATAACACCACGATTATCCTCACAACTCACGACATAGGCGATGTTGACGCGCTTTGCAGGCGCATTGTCATAATCGACAAGGGCGTCATGATCTATGACGATTCCGCAGAGAATTTATCAAAATTTTTCGGGCAGTACCGCACGCTTAAAATCAAAACAGACGACGAAATTACATATGAAAGCGTCACGATAACACGAAATGAGGAGTGGGTAGAAATCGTCACAAAGGAAGACGAAATGCCCGTTATGGAGATTCTTCAAGCACTTCAGAAATCGCATAAGATAAGCGACATTCGCATTGAAGAAATCACCACCGAGGAGATTATCAAGAAGATTTACGCGGGGGACGGCCGATGAAAAAATATCTCGCGCTGATTCGCTCCGGCATGGTTGAAGCACTTGTTTACAGGACATCTTTTGTCCTAAAAATCGTCGGGAATCTCATCTATATAATCATTATTTATTATCTTTGGAAGGCGATTTTTCAAAGCTCGGGGACGGGAACCGTCGCGGGAATGACTTTTCCCCAAACGATGGTTTATCTCGTGCTGGCGTCGTCACTTTTTGCCGTTATGGAAGTTTATCTCGTGTGGGGCACGCACAACGCGATGCAGTCCGGCCAGATAGTTAGCCAGCTAATAAAGCCGGTCGGCTACCGCGCCTATAATTACTGCCCCTTTTTCGGCGCTATGATAATGGATTTTATAATCACGTTTATTCCGACCTTCATCCTTGTTTATTTTCTTTCGGGAGGCTATTTCGACCTCGGGATTAATCTGTTGTGGTTCATTATCAGTATTATAATCGCCGTAAATATCAGTCTTTCGATTGACTATTTCGTAAGCTGTATAGTCCTCTACACCCAATCGGTTTGGGGCTTGAACATTGTTAAAGAGACAATCGTTATGCTTTTCGGCGGAGCGGCGATTCCGCTCGCGTTTTTCCCCGAGCCGCTGAAAACAATTGTAAGCTATATGCCGTTTCAGGCGATTTATAACGCGCCGATGATGCAGCTGCTCGGCGAAGCTGCGCCGCAAAAACGGCTTGGAATGCTGCTTGTGCAGCTGCTTTGGGCGGTTGTGGTCTATGCCGCAAGCGAGCTTTTCTGGAGGCGCGCGGTTAAAGTTGTTACAGTGAACGGAGGGTGACCCTTTGGATAATACAAGCAT
This sequence comes from Oscillospiraceae bacterium, assembly GCA_031262405.1. Classification (GTDB taxonomy): domain Bacteria; phylum Bacillota; class Clostridia; order Oscillospirales; family Oscillospiraceae; genus UBA2658. Next base: position 43,085 of record JAISHS010000026.1, read on the forward strand.
AAAAAGAAAGCGCGGACTTAGGTTTTATTTGCGCATTTATTTTAAGATAATTTCACAGGACATAAAGTCTAAAATGAGTTACCGTGCCGATTTTATTACAACGTTTTTCGGCATGATCGCCCTAAACCTTTCGGGGTTTATTGCGTTTTGGGTAATTTTTAAAAACTTTCCCCAGATTAACGGCTGGGATTATCGCGAGATGCTTTTTCTCTATGCCTTCTCGCTCATAGCGCTTGTTCCGGCGGAGTTCTTTTTTGATAACAACTGGAATCTGCAGCAGGCGATTGTCACAGGCGATTTCATTAAATACTGCTTCAAACCGCTCAACATTTTCTTCTACTATATGTCGGAGGTTTTCGGTATTAGGGGCTTGGGACAGCTTGTTTTCGGCGTAGGCACGCTTATCTATGCCTGGGTCGGTTTAGCTCTTCCCGTGAGCTTTCTTATTATCGTGAAGCTGCTTATTGCGCTTTTCTCGGCAAGTCTGTTTATGATTGCGCTACGAAATCTCTCTGCCGCGACTTGCTTTTGGATAATCAATGGCCTGCACGTTATGAATATCACGAATAAGTTCAGAGATTATGCTCGCTATCCGATAACGATTTTCGGCGGGGTTTTCCGCGTTATTTTCACGTTTGTAATTCCTATCGCCTTTATGGCATATTACCCGAGCCTTGAGCTGCTCGATACCAAACAGCCCGTTTTTCTTACGTATTTAACGCCTATTTACGGGATAATCTTCTTTTGGCTTAGCTATAAGGTTTGGATGAAAGGCGCGATGAATTACTCCGGGACGGGGTCGTGAGGCGGCAGATAATAGATATTAGATAATAGATAGAAAGAGTCGCTGCGCGACAAGATCTGAATTGTCGTGAAGCGACTCAATTTATCTGTCTTCTGCCTTCCGTCATTGCGGGCTTGACCCGCAATCCCCCACGGCTACGGAATCTTCCTCAGACATAACTGACTTTGCTCATGTCCGGGGCGTGGGGTTCTTTGGAGACCAGGCCATAGCCGACTAGGACGCCCATACCGAACTCCCAGCCGTCGTTCCCGAAGCCGACCTTTTCCTTGAAGTATTCGCCCTTGGGGCACTCGAAGGGCAGCCGCGCCATACCGCAAATCACGTTTCCGAGACCGAGGGAGCTTGCCGCGAGAGCGATGTTCTCGGAGACGATTCCGCAGTCGAGCTCGGCGCTTGCTATGTGCTGCTTGAGGATTAGGAACATCACGGGGGCGTTATAAAAGAGCTTGCCGCCGCGCTCCATGAAGCGCTTGTACATCTCATCCTCGCCGGTGTCGCGCAGCAGCTGCATTCCGGCCTCGTCCATCTGAGCTATTAGCTCGGCGTCCGTTATTACCACGAGCCGCCAGGGCTGGAGATTAATTGCGCTGGGCGAGGACATTGCCGCCCGGGCGATTGCATCGAGCTTTTCCCGCTCAACGGGACTTGCGTTATAGCCCCGACAGGAGAATCTCTCGGCAATTGTTTTTAATGTGTCGTTCGTTTGCATAGTAGCTCCTTTCGTGAGTAAGTTTGTGAGACAATAGTAGCACAAATTTATTAACAAATCTTGCTAATTTTAGATAATTCTGTGAAAAATTTAGTTGGTAATAGTTTTATTTACGTTGGTGAAAAAAGTTCTTGCAAAAGTGAGAAGACTGTGCTACAATACAACTTGCGTTTTTGAAGATATTATGTCAAGCAAAAGATAAAAAGAACAGACGCAGCATTTTCCGCGAAAGAGGTGAACATGATGAAAACAGGAATACATCCCAAATATGAGCAGACCACAATCCGCTGCGCTTGCGGCGAGGTTATAGAGACGGGCTCGACCAGAAAAGACATAACGGTTGAAATTTGCTCCAAATGTCATCCGTTCTTCACCGGCAAACAGAAATTGGTTGACACCAGCGGCCGTGTGGAAAAGTTCAACAGGAAGTTCGGACTATAAGCAGTTTGACAAAGAATCAGCGGAGCGGCGAAAGTCGCTCCGCTGTTGTTGTAGAGACAAAGGCTAAATGCCTTTTTTCGGCGGATTTTTACGGCTCAAACAGTTTACATTATTATAATTACATATTTTGGAGGAACGTATGCTCAGGCACAGGATTTTAAACGAGGCGGCAAGATCGAAAATAATGAGCGCCCAGCAGGCAGCAAGGCTCATTGAGTCGGGTATGACGATAGGAGTGAGCGGCTTTGCGACGGGCTTTCCCTATGCCGTGCTCATGGCGATGTGCGAGCCGGGCGGCCCTAGGGGACTGACCGTTCTCGGAGGCGCGATTGGCAGCGAGGAGCCGTTTCCGTCGATGACTAACACCGGCGTTATGACCAGATTTTACGGCTGGCAGAGGTGCAGGGAGCTTAGATATAAGCTAAACCATGGCGAGGTCGGCTTTATCGACGTGCATCTGGGTCAGTTTGCCGGAAAAATCCGCAAGGGCGACTATGGAAAGCTGGATTTTTCCGTCATACAGTGTATGAAAATCCGCGAGGACGGCGGTCTTGTGCCGGCGCTTGCCGCGGGCATTGTAAACGCGCTTGTCGAGTGCTCGGAAAAAATCATAGTCGAGCTGAACACCTCGCTGTCTGCCGAGCTGGAGGGCATTCACGACTTTGGTCTCAACCCTGAAAAGAGATTGGTCAGTATGCTCGACCGCTTGGGTGATGACTTTTTGCCCTGCCCGCCGGAGAAGCTGGCGGCGGTCGTCATAACGGACGATGTGGAGGAGCGCCTGCCCACGCGGGACACGAACGAGATTTATGAGGGTATCGCCGCAAGCGTTATCCGCTGTCTGCGCCGCGAGACGGAAAGCGGCCGGCTGCCGAAGGACTTCACGCTTCAGGTGGGTACGGGCGGCGTCGCGAACGCCGTTTTGCAGGGTCTGCGCGAGGGCGGCTTCAAGGGGCTTTCTATGTTTACCGAGATACTCTCCGACAGCGCGCTGGACTTTTTGGACAGCGGGGTCTTCAAGGAGGCAACGACAACGGCGCTGGATTTGAGTCCCGAGGCTCTGGATCGAGTCACGGCCAATTTGCAGACTTATAAGAGCAAGCTGGTCATTCGTCCGCTGGACGTGACTAACAACGCCAAGCGCATAGACGACATGGGTCTGGTCGGCATGAACACCGTTGTCGAGGCCGACATCTATGGCAACGTAAACTCCACGCACGTCACGGGTACCAATATGATAAGCGGACTCGGCGGCTCGAATGACTTTTCGCGCAGCTGCAAGCTGTCTATCTTCATCACGCCGTCCACCGCGAAAAACGGCAACATATCGTGCATCGTGCCTATGGTGACCCATCACGACTCCACGGAGCACGACACGGACATAATCGCCACGGAATATGGCTTCGCCGATCTGCGTGGTAAGACCCCCAAGGAGCGCGCGCTGCTGATTATTGAAAACTGCGCCCACCCGGACTACAGGGGGCTTTTGCGCGACTATTTTGGCGAGGCCTGCAAGGCAACGCGCGGCGCGCACACGCCGCACATACTTCACAAGGCCTTCGCCTTTCAGGAGCGGCTCGCGCGGCTGGGCACGATGAAGGACGGATAATAGATAACAGATATTAGATAATAGATAGGGCGCGCCACGGGCGCGGGACGATAAAATGGCCGCGCACAGCGCGGCAACCTCCGTCATTGCGGGCTTGACCCGCAATCTCATTTAACAATTCCGCGTTACAACGCGGCGTGACAGCGTGGAACCCACGCTGAGAGATGTTACCCCATTTCTCTTTTTGTTCGCAAAAAGAGAAATCGGGTAACGCCTGAAAGAGAAAAACGATTGGGGGCTTTCCGAAGCGCCCCCAAGCCCCCCCACCGGCAAAGGGGCTTCAAGCCAGCCCCTTTGAACCCTGGCTACTGGGACTGGTGGTCACGAGCAGGGACGAAAGACGCCGCTTCTGCGGAAGCGGCGCGGACGCGCAATGCGCGCCCCTACGACGGGGGACGAAGGACGAAGGGACGAAGAACAGAGATTCCGGGTCAAGCCCGGAATGACGGTGGGGTGGCGTGGAGCGACGGTGGGGACGACCGCACCCGTAGGGGCGCGCATTGTGTCAAGCGAAACATGGTATACAACTATGCAAGGACATGGTATACAACTACAGCCTAAAAATCGACCTGTCAATAAGCTTACCGTCAATGGCTGAAAATCTGGCAATTTTGAAATTCCTGTAACAGACCACAAACGCGTCCGCGCGCGAATCCGGACGGATTTCCACTCTTTCATTAACCATTGTTTCACTTAAATATGTCTGCCATTTGTCAAACCGCACGTATCCCCAGCTGTTCACTTTAATGACGTGAAACTGCCCTCCGTACTCGTGCTTTGTCACGGCGTCGTCGTACTCGCGTTCGCTCGGAACGTACACCTCAGCGGGACACCTCATTTTCAGCGCCTCGTGCGGGCGGACGGTGTTGTACTTTTCACGCCACGCTTGAAGCTTGCGTTCGGCGTCGTCGATGTCGCTTATCGCCGTGTGCTTCAGAAGCTCATCCTTCATCGCTCTGTGGAATCGCTCGATTTTGCCCTGTGTTTGAGGGTGTTTTATCCGCCCGTGGACAGGCAAAATATCGTGATTCATTAGCCATTTCTCAAACTGAGTGAAGCCTTGCCGGAATCCCGCGAATTCGGGGCCGTGGTCGCTGAGCACCGCGTTTGGCATGCCATAAGTGATGAAAGCGGAGCGAAA
>JAISHS010000021.1 GCA_031262405.1 Oscillospiraceae bacterium
CCTGATCGATTATGAGCACGATCACCAGCACTATTGCGTAAACCATATGGCTCTCTCCTTTTGCAAGGGAATGTTATTCTGCCTCCAAAACAGCGGCGCATCTTTCGCAAAGCTCCGGGAAACGCTCGCTCTGACCGACTGTGCGGCTGTGGGTCCAGCAGCGGGGGCATTTCTCCGCGTCGCTCGGGACGATTTCAATACTGATTCCGGGATAGTTTTCGCCCTTTGTCCCGACGCCTTCGCTGTCATGAACCACGAAAGTCTCGGAGACGATAAAGAGCTTGTCGAGAGGCAGACCGGCGAGCCTGTCAAAATCCGTCTTGGCGGCGCGGGAGACGTGCAGGGTCACGGCGGCCTCGAGCGGCTTTCCGATAATTTTCTCGGCTCTTGCGGCTTCCAAAGCGCCGTTAACGTCGTCACGCAGGGCAATGAGCATATCCCAGCGCGCGGCGGTATCCAACTCAAAAATCCGATCCGGGAAAAGCTCCGGCATGTCGTTTAACATGACGCTTTCGGCTCTCGCGCTCTTGTCGTGGGGCATAGCCAGCCAAATCTCGTCCGCCGTGAAAGACAGCAGCGGCGCTAAAAGCCGCACAAAAGCGTCCAGAATTATATACATCGCCGACTGTGCACTGCGGCGCTCGGGTGAATTTACCCCGTCGCAATAGAGCCGGTCTTTTATAATGTCGAGATAGAAGTTCGAGAGCGAAACAACGCAGAATTTGTGAACCGCGTGAATGACGTTGTAGAACTCATAGTTTTCAAAAGCCTCATGGCAGCGGGAGACGAGCAGATTAAGCTCCGACACCGCCCACCTGTCCAGCTCGTCCATCTCGCCGTAAGGCGTGAGAGCGTCGGGGTCAAAGCCGTTTAGGTTGCCCAGAATAAACCGCGCCGTGTTGCGGATTTTAAGATAGACCTCGGAGAGCTGCTTGAAAATACCCTCGCTGCAGCGCATATCGTTTCTGTAGTCCGCGCTGGCAGCCCAGAGTCTTATGATGTCCGCGCCGTATTTCGGAACAATCTGCTCGGGCAGAATGCTGTTGCCCGCGCTCTTATGCATGGCGCGCCCCTCCCCATCGACCGTCCAGCCGTGGGTTAGAACCCCCTTATAGGGCGCCGCGCCTCGCGTCGCGACGGAGGTCAGCAGCGAGCTTTGGAACCAGCCGCGATATTGATCCGCCCCCTCGAGATAGAGGTCGGCAGGCCAGTCGGCGGGGCTGTCGTGCTCGAGACTTGCAAAGTGCGTGGAGCCGGAGTCAAACCAGCCGTCCAGAGTGTCGCGCCCGGCGGTGAAATGAGTCCCGCCGCAGTCGGGGCAGACAAAGCCCTCCGGCATAAGCTCGCTCGCGGGCAGGTCAAACCAAGCGTTGGAGCCCTTTTCCGCAAAAATCTCAGACACCTTATCAATCGTCTCAGCAGTACAGATCGGCTTGCCGCACTTGTCGCAGAAGAAAACGGGAATCGGCAGCCCCCAGTGCCTCTGACGCGATATACACCAGTCGGCGCGCTCGCGAATCATAGAGATCATGCGCTCGTGACCCCAATCGGGCAGCCATTTCACTGCGTCACAGGCGCGAACTGCCTCGTCCTTAAAGGCGTCCACGGAGCAGAACCACTGATCCGTCGCGCGGTATATAACCGGTTTCTTGCACCGCCAGCAGTGGGGATAGGAGTGCGTGAAGGTCTCGGACGCCAGGAGCGTCCCGGCCTTTGTCAGATCGTCAAAGATCGCGTCCTGCGCCCTCGAATAGAACTGCCCCTCATAGAGAACAGACTCGGCGTTAAAAATCCCCCTCTCGTCCACCGGCACGACCATCCCGATTTTTACGCCCTCGCGCTCATATTTCGCGCAGATGAGATAGTCCTCCAGGCCGTGTCCGGGCGCGGTGTGAACGCAGCCGGTTCCGGCCTCGGCGGTCACGTGGTCGCCGTTTATTATTAAGCTGTCGCGGTCAAAGAGCGGGTGCTTCGCGCGCATAAGCTCAAAGAAGGAGCCCTTTTCCTCCGCCAGAATCTCAAAGCTGTCGATTCCGGCGGCCTTGCCGACCAAATTCAGAAGCTCCTTGGCAACGATGAAGATTTCGCCAGTCGGGGTCTTCGCGAGAACATAGTCCAGAGATGCGTTTAGGCAAACGGCAAGATTGCCCGGAATCGTCCAGGTGGTGGTCGTCCAGATGACGAAGTAGATGTTATTCAAATCGCCGAACTGTGAGAGCTTTCCCAAATCGTCCCGCACCGGGAACTTCACATAAATCGAGCGGCAGGGCTCGTCCTGATATTCAATCTCCGCCTCGGCAAGGGCGGTCTCGTCGTGATAGCACCAATAAACGGGCTTCTTCCCGCGATAAATATAGCCCTTTTCATACATCGTCCCGAAGAGCTTGACCTCTCCGGCCTCAAACACGGGGGCCATGGTGAGATAGGGCTTCTCCCACTCGCCCAGAACTCCCAGCCGCTTAAACTGCTCGCGCTGAATGTCAACATATTTCTCCGCGAAGGCCTGGCAGGCGTCGCGAAACTCCGGAATCGACATTTTCTTGCGGTCCAGCTTGTTCTGCTTGATTATCGCCGACTCAATGGGCATACCGTGGTTGTCCCAACCGGGCACATAAGGCGCCTCGAAGCCAGACATATTCTTATAGCGCACGATAAAGTCCTTGAGGCACTTGTTCATGGCGGTGCCCATGTGAATCTTGCCGTTGGAAAAGGGCGGCCCGTCGTGGAGAATAAAGCGGGGCTTTCCGGCGTTTCTCGCCACCATCTTGTGATAGAGATCCTCCGCGTACCATTTTTCAAGCAGTCCCGGCTCGCGCGCGGGCAGCGACGCCCGCATCGGGAAATCTGTTTTCGGCAAGTTTACGGTCTTGTTAAAATCCTGAGACATCTGAATTATTTACTCCTCTTTCGGGACTTATTTCTAACTAACATATGGGGCGCGCACCAGCCCGCCCCAGTAATTATGTGTATTGCTAACGGCTTTCAAACAGCGGCGATAAAACCCACAACTACTTGTGCAGCGTACCGAAGCTGTCCAAGGAGACCTGTCCGCCGACGCTTCCGAAGAGGCGGGTCGGCTCAGACGCCTTCACGGGAGAGCCTGCCGCGCCCAAAACGGTACGGCGAACCTCTTCACCGGTCGTCGCGTCCGCGCTCTCGCGCTCTACCGAGGCGGAGATGTTGGCAATGGTCTCGTCTACTCTCGCCCGGGGCGCTATTTCCGGAGCGGCGGCAGGAGTCGGCGCGGGATTGGCGGCGCCAAGGGAGATTAAGAACTTAAGCTGCCTCTCGCAGGCGGCGCGGGCGGCTTCTATGTACTTTCCGCTCTCACGGCGCGCCTCGACAAGCCTTGCCTCCTCCGCAATGCGCTGATTGTGCGCCTCGCGGGTAATAAGCTCGACCTTCTGCTCCGCCTCCGCCAAAATAGACTCTGCCTTCTCCTTCGCGTCCTGCTCAATCTGTGTTGAGAGCTTCTGGACAGAGAGCAGCGTCATGCGCATGGAGTCCTCCGTCGCGCGATACTCCTCAATCTTCTCAACCAAAACCTTCATCTTGCTCTTGAGAACGTGGTTCTCCTTGGCGAGGCTCTCATAGTCCTTCGCGGACTCCTCCAAAAAATCGTCGACACTCGCCATGTCATAGCCGCCGAACACTGCCCTTTCAAAGGTCTTTTCTCTAAAATTCTGAGGCGTCAGCATATCTCGTATCTCCTATTTAATCATTAATATCTGTCTTCTGTCCTCTGTCCTCTGTCTTCTGTATTGTGAGCTCCGCTCACAAATACACGCCTTCCAGCTCGTCCATCATGTCGCCCATGATGTCCACGTTATAGGGCGTTATGATAAAGGTGCTCGCCGCGACCCTGCGCACCTTCCCGTCCAGCGCATAGCCCGCACCGCTCAAGAAATCAATGAGCCGCCGCGCCACGTCCTTCTGCGTCTGCTCAAGATTTAAGAGCACCGGCCGCCGCGCACGAAGGTGATCTGCAATCTCCGCCGCCGCCTCAAAGCGCTCGGGCTTGACCAGCACCAGCTGAACCTGAGACTGCGGGTTTAGGTTAACAACCTTGTCCCGCTTCTGATTGACGGGCGCGGGGCGTTCAAGATCCGAAAAGGGGTTGCGCCGCTCACCGGGCGGGTTATATCTTCGCGGCGCAGGCTCCGGTCTCAGAGGCGTCTCCGCCGGGACGTCCGGGAGCTCGTCCTCAAATTCGTCATATTCGTCGTCGTTATATGGCTTAGTGAGCTTCCTAAGCTCGTCAAAAAGACCCATTGTAACCTCCAAAGGGAATGTAATCAGGGCAAGCTGCAACCAAACTGGCGTGAAATGCCTTTGGCATTTCGCGACAATTATCTCGCGCCGAAGATGGCCGAACCCACTCTGACCATGTTCGCGCCGAACTCTATCGCCCTCTCAAAATCTCCGCTCATCCCCATGGACAAAAAGTCCATATAAACATTATCGTATTTTTTTACCGAATTGTCAATAAAAAGCTTGTGCATTTGAAAGAAGAATGTGTCCGCTTCCCCACCTAGAGCCTCAAAAGGCGGTATTGTCATGAGTCCGCGCACCCTAATACTGTCAAATTTTGACGCTTCCTCCAACATTTGGTCCAGTTGCTCCGGGGCTAATCCGCTCTTTGAAGCCTCGCCGCCGATATTAATCTCCAGCAGCAGGTCCTGAATTATCCCGAGCGAGCGAGCGCGATAATCAATCGCCGCTAGCAGCTCCTTTGAGTCCACAGACTGGATAAGGCTGCACAGCCCGACGACTTTATTTACCTTATTCTTCTGCAAATGCCCGATAAAATGAAGCTCCGCGCCCTCATAGGCGCCCTCGGCGTTCTTTTCAACCATCTCCTGAACCCTGTTTTCCCCGAAAACAGTTATTCCCGCGCCGAGGGCGCGCCTCACGGCTTCGGCGTTATTGGTCTTGCTTGCCGCCACGAGCGTAATCTCCTCCGGAGCCCGCCCCGCCCTTTCGGCGGCGCGGGCTACAGCGTCAATGACTTTTTTGGCGTTCTCCTCAATATTCACAGCGTTTGTCATATCCCTCACCTCAAAAGCATCCCGTCATAGAGCTCGTCCCCGCCCAAGATGATGTCGTTGCCCTCGCGCAGAGAGCCCGGCTCCGGCTGCACCGCCGCAAGGCAGAAATCCTCGCCCTCCCAGACTATCTCTATATATTTTTTCTCCGCCTGAAGTCCCGTGGCGGTATAAACAAAGTGCCTTACGGTGCTGGCTGTTTCCCCGGTCTCGGCGTTTTCCTCCTCGATAGTCTCCTCAAACACCGCTTCCTTCGGTACGCGCAGACCACTCGTGGTGTCGAAGACAAGCTCGGCATTCGAAAGTCTGGCATAGAGCAGATCGGCCGCCGCCACGGTGCAGCGAAATACAACGGCGCACTCATTGTCTGCGTGGTAGTTTATGGACACAACCATCGCCTTCATGCTCTGCTGCCGATACCGCGCAAAGGCCAGATTCACGCTTCCGCCGACCTCTAGCCGCTGCGCCGTCTCAAAGGGCACGAGCGCCGCATAATACCACTCCAGCGGTGAGGCAAGCTTTCCCAAAACGTCCTCCGGCGCGCTCCTCGGCGCACCCAGCAGTGTCCGAAGCGCCTCCGGCGACAGCGTCATAACGCTCTCCGGGGTCAGATTTTCATAGCCGTCTGCGGAGGAGAAAAACAGCCCCGACTGCGGCGCCGTTATGGGCACAATGTCGGCTTCAGACTGCGCGCTCAGACTCTCAATCTCCCGCGTCAACGCGTCCAGCGTCTCCTGACTTGCCGTGAGCGCGCCGGTAATTATAAGCGAGGAAAGCTCCATTGCAGCCCGCGGAAGCTCTTGCGCCTGCCCGCGCGCGCTTGCCGCGGCAAGCGCCGTCACCGCCGATTTTATTTGTCCCTCTCTGGCTCTGGCGTCCTCGCCGGAAACCTGTTCAGAGAGCACGGAGCTTATATACTGCTGCTGGAGCAGCTTCTCCTGCAACAGCCGCGCGCGCGCAAGCGCGCTCTCGCCGGAATAGGCCACGGCAAGGGTCTCGCCCGCCGCAACAAGCTGCCCGTCCCGCACGGAGACGCTGACAAAGGACTGTGAGCTCTCTAAAAGCTGCTCCGAGCGCACGACAAGCCCCGATAGGGGCACGGTGTCCTCCAGAACCACCTGCACCACCGGAGCCGTTCTCAGCTCATCGCGCAGCTGCCCCACAACATAAAACCCGATATACGCCAGCACCGCAACGAAAAGCAATATTGAAATAAGGTTTGTTACAAAGTTTGTACGCTTCATGGTCTAAGGTCTTTCGTGGTATTTTTACAAAATTCGCGCTTTTGGTAAAAATAAATTCTTTACAAGCTAAGCCAACTGCGTTGGCTTAGCTTGCAGCGATATGTATTAATCAATGAAGGTTTGCGACATATCGACCGGTTCCGAGGGAACTATCGTCGAGATTGCGTGTTTATAAATCATCTGTTGCTTGCCGTCCGTGTCTAGGATCACAACAAAATTGTCAAAGCTTCTTACCACCCCGCGAAGCTGAAAGCCGTTCATGAGGAAAAAGACCACGCTCTGTCTGTCTCGCCGAATCCTGTTGAGTAAGGTGTCCTGAATGTTCTGTGCCTTTTGCATTTTCTCCGCGCCCTCGCGGGGCGGCGCGCTTAAAGTCTGTCTCATTTTTTCTCGCCCCATTAAAATATGTATTTAAGCGGCCTTATTTATTGGGTACCGCTCATGAAGCTATTTTAATCCGCGAGAGTGTAAAAATTCTGCCGAAACTTGTCGGGCAAACTCAAAATCTGGCTCCTCATCGAAGAAAATCCAAAACACGTCGCTCTTGGCCCGAAGCCAGGTCAGCTGACGCTTGGCATAGCGGCGGCTCTCACGCTTTACGGCCTCCTTTGCCTCATTCAGGCTCATTTCGCCCCTAAAGGCCGAGGCAAGCTGGCGATAGCCTATCGCCTGCATAGCCGTTGAAGCCTCAGCAACTCCCGACGCGAGAAGCGCTCTTACCTCCTCAACAAGCCCAAGCTTAAACATCGCGTCTACCCGGGCGTCAATGCGCTCATAGAGCTTTTGCCTGTCCCGAAAACTGAGAACGATTGTTGCGGCGTCATAGCGCGGGGGCACGGCGCGGCTTAGCGCGTCGTGCTCCGAAATCGTCCGTCCCGTCGCGGCATAGACCTCGAGCGCCCGAACCAGACGCTTCTTATCCGAAGGGTGCAGCTTTGCCGCCCGATCGGGGTCGACCTGCGCGAGTTTTTTTAGCAGAGCCTGCCCGCCGAGCTCGTCATACTGCGCGTTTAACTCCCGCCGCAGAGCCTGTGACGGCTCGCCGCCTTCAAAGCCGCGCCCGGAGACAAGCGAGTCTATATAAAGCCCCGTCCCGCCGCAGACTAAAGGGAGCTTCCCACGCGACAAAATCTCTCTGACGCACTCATCCGCGTCCGCGACATACCGCGCGGCGGAATAGTTCTGCTTCGGGTCGCAGACGTCCAGCATATGGTGGGGCACTCCGAGAGTCTCCTCAGGCCTTATCTTTGCCGTTCCTATGTCGAGCCCGCGATAGACCTGCATGGAGTCCGCCGAGACGATCTCCCCGCCGAACTGTCGCGCCAACATTACAGCAAGCCGGCTCTTTCCCGTCGCGGTGGGGCCCGTTATAACAACAATTTTCTCCATATCAAACAATGCGCCCAAAGCTGCGCTCTAGCTGCTTTTGCGTGAGCGTAACGGCAACGGGTCTGCCGTGCGGGCAATATTTAACCCTCCCCGAGACCACGGCCTCGGCCAAGAGCTCAAGCTCTCCGGGCTCAGTGTCCCAGCCTGCCTTTATCGCCGCCTTGCAGGCAACGGAGCGCAAAATGCTCTCCCGAGCCTCCTCCGGCGGAAGCTTCTCCCCGAGGCGCAGCTTTTCAAAAAGCTCCTCCACGAGCGCGGAAGCGTCGCTCGGATCCATATCCGCCGGAACCGTGCGGAGAATTAAGCTGCCCTGCCCAAAGGGCTCAAGCTCCAACCCAATCGCGCGGAGCCTCTCAGAGCTTTCGGCAAGCAGCTCCAGCTCCTCCGGCGAAGCCTTGATCGTGACGGGCGTCAGCAGCTCCTGCGCCATAGCGCCGGAGTCGCTCGAGAGCAGCCGGTCAAAAATCATGCGCTCATGCGCGGCGTGCTTGTCGATGAGCAGCAGCTGCCCCTCGGTCTCGACGATGAGATAGGTTTTCATCGCCTCGCCTATGACTCTATACGGCGCAGCCTCGCTCTCTTCGGCGCGTGGCGCGACTTCTGCCTCACGGTGGAAAACAGCTTCAGTCGCGAAGCCGCGCGGCGCGCTCGGCTTTGCCGACTTAAGCCCATACGAAGGACTCGCTGCCGCTTCAATACTTCCCGCCGCGCTCTGCCTTGCCGCGCCCGACGCGGAAAACACCCCCGAAATGCGCGACTGTCCGGTCAGATAGGGAGCGGCGCCGTCGTGCAGAGCGGCGCCTGACAGCGCGCCCGAGCTGCGGCGGTCTATTATAATTGTGTCGTTGTCAAGCTCTCCGGATTTGAGCGCGACGGCATCGGTCTGCTCCGCAGCAGCCGGAATCGCAAGCTCCGGCGCGCTGCCCTCAGCACCCAGCGCCGCCATAGCGGCGTAATACACGGCGTCGAAAACCGCTCTTTCGTCCCGAAAGCGCACCTGAGTCTTCGCGGGGTGCACATTCACATCCACGCTTGCCGGACTGATGGAAAGCTGCAGGACACAGGCGGGAAACTTCCCCGTCATCAGCCGATTCTTATAGGCCTGCTCGAGAGCCGATTGCAGCAGCAGCGAGCTAATCGGTCTGCCGTTGCAGAAGAAAAACTGCTTCGTGCGGTTGCCGCGGCAAGAGGCAGGAGAGCTTATAAAGCCCGATACCTCAACTTCCTCCGTCTGACTCGAGACGAAAACAAGCCCCTTCATAAATTCGGCGCCGAGCACGTTGTAGATGGCGGAGGACTCGTGCCAATCCCCAGGTGAGAAAAATTCCTCATTCCCGTCGTTTACGAGCCTTACGGTGACAAGGTGGTTTGCCAGCGCAAATTTCGCCGCCGCAAGGCAGCAGGCGGAAGCCTCCGCCTTGTCGGATTTCAGGAACTTGCGCCGCGCGGGCGTGTTAAAAAATAAATCTCTCACGGTAATGCTCGTCCCCTCCGGGCAGCCGTATTCCGAAATGTCGATAATCTCTCCGGCCTCGACCTGCACGCGCACGCCGGTTTTCTCCCCGCGTCTGCGCGTTATTAGCTCAATGCGCGAGACGGCGGAGATTGCAGCTAAGGCCTCGCCGCGAAAGCCCATGGTGTTAATGCGCTCCAGCCCCTCGGGGGAAGAAAGCTTGCTCGTCGCGTGGCGCAGAAAGCACACTCCCGCGTCCTCGGGAAGCATACCGTCACCGTCGTCCTTGACCTGTATAAAGCTGCCGCTTCCGATGCGCAGCCTTATCTCAATCTTGGACGCCCCGGCGTCCAGAGCGTTTTCCGCCAGCTCCTTTACAACGCTTGCCGGACGCTCCACGACCTCGCCCGCGGCTATTAAATCCGCCAAATGCGGCGGAAGTACATTTATCTCTGCCATTTTTAGTCCTCGTTGGGAAAATTGACAATTGAGAATTGACAATTGACAATGATTGTATCGCGCAAGGCGCGATGATTTGATATATTATAAATCATTGTTGTTGAAAAATCTACATCTAAATGTTAAGATAGAAAATACTAACAAAATGACTGCCAACCCGACTGGAAAACACAAATGACTTACAAACGAACCGAGATAACCCCCGCGCAAATTGAAAATCAGCTTTCCGTCTGTCAGAGCCTAAACCGCCGCCTAGCCTCCCGCCGCGCCTTTGTGGACACCTTCGGCTGCCAGCAGAATGAATCCGACAGCGAGCTTCTTCGCGGCTACTTCGCCGAAATGGGCTGCACCCTAACCCAAAACGAGGCGGAAGCCGACATAATCGTCCTCAACACCTGCGCCGTGCGGGAGCACGCCGAGCAGCGCGTCTTCGGCAATCTGGGCGGCTTCACCCACCTAAAGCGGGCTAACCCCGAGCTAATCGTCTGCGTCTGCGGCTGCATGGCGGCGCAAAAGCGCATCGCCGAGAAAATAAAAAAGTCCTATTCGCTCGTAAATCTCGTCTTCGGTCCGGACGAGCTCTGGCGCTTTCCCGAGCTGCTACAAGAAACCATAGACGGCGGAAAGCGCGTTTTCGCGACTGGCTCCGGCGAGGGCTCTCTCGTTGAGGGGCTGCCCCGCGTGCGCGAGGCGGGAGTGCGCGCTTGGCTTTCAATTATGTATGGCTGCAACAACTTTTGCAGCTATTGCATAGTTCCCTACACCCGCGGTCGGGAGCGCAGCCGCCGCGCGGAGGACGTCGTTGCCGAGGCGCGAGGACTCATCGAGAGCGGCTATAAGGACCTCACCCTTCTGGGGCAAAATGTCAATTCCTACGGCAAGGACTTATCTGACGGGATAAGCTTCGCTCAGCTTATCCGCGAGATTAACGCCATCCCCGGCGACTTCGTTATCCGCTTCATGACCAGTCACCCCAAGGACGCAACCGAGGAGCTTTTTTCCGCAATGGCGGACTGCTCAAAGTGCGAAAACCATCTCCACCTGCCCCTGCAAGCCGGAAGCGACGAGATTCTCCGCCGGATGAATCGGGGCTACACGGCTAAAGAATATCTCGCTCTCGCGGCGAGAGCGAGAAGCTTCATCCCCGAGCTCGTCCTCACGACGGACATAATCGTCGGCTTTCCCGGCGAGAGCGAGAAGGACTTTGCCGCGACGCTCGAAGTCGTAGAAAAAGCGCGCTTTGACGCTATGTTCACCTTCATCTACTCAAAGCGCGCCGGAACCCCTGCAGCTACCCTGCCCGACCCCTATACCCGCGCCGAGAAGCAGGCTCACTTCGACCGCCTCATCGAGCTTCAAAACCAAATCTCGGCGGAAAAGCACGCCGCCTACGTCGGAAAAACCCTCCGCGTCCTCATAGACGGCTTTGACCGCGAAGAGGGCTTCCTCACCGCCCGCACCCGCGGCGGCCGCCTCGTGCGCCTGCCCGGCACAGCTGCTGACGTCGGCAAATTCGCGCAGGTGACGATTGACGGCTCAAATACATGGGCGCTGAAGGGACAGATAATAGATAATAGATAATAGATAATAAATAATAAATAAACATTATTCGGAGAACTACCTATGTCCAACAACATGACCCCAATGAAAATCCAATACAACGAACTTAAGTCTAACTATCCGGACTGTCTGCTCTTCTTTCGGCTCGGCGATTTTTACGAGATGTTCAACGACGACGCGCGCCTTGCCTCAAAGGAGCTGGACATCACGCTCACGACCCGCGACCGGAACATCGAAAATCCGGACGAGCGCACGCCCATGTGCGGCGTGCCCTATCACAGCTGCGAGGCCTACATAGCCAGACTCATCGCAAAGGGCTATAAGGTCGCAATCTGCGAACAGACAGAGGACCCCGCGCAGGCAAAGGGGCTCGTGCGCCGAGACGTTGTTCGCGTCATCACCCCCGGCACCGTCACGGAGAGCTCCATGCTCGAAGAGGGGAAAAGCAACTATGTCTGCGCGGTCTTTCTCGAGGGCAGCTCCGGTGCGGTCGCCTTTTGCGACGTCTCGACGGGCGAATTTTGCGTCTCCGGCTTCGAGGAGAACGCTCCTTCTCACCTGCAAAACGAGCTGTCGCGCTTTCTCCCGCGCGAGGCCGTCCTCTCAAAGGGCGCGCAAGACTGCGGTAGCCTGCGCGACTTTATTGGAACCGCTCTCGGCTGCCTGACTCAGGACGGCTCCGGGCGCTTTGACCCAAATTCCGCCCGGGAGCGCGTCGCGGCTCAGTTCGGAGCCGAGAGCGCTCTGCCGCCGGACGGCACTGAAATCCTCGCCGCCGGGGCGCTGCTCGGCTATATAGAAGAGACCCAAAAGACAAATCTCTCCCACATAAACACCTTAGACCTCTTCTCCGCCGGACGCTACATGGAGCTGGACATAACGACGCGGCGCGGCCTCGAGCTGACGGAGAACGGGCGCACCGGCGAAAAACGCGGCAGTCTGCTCTGGGTGCTCGACCGCACAAAGACCCCCATGGGCGGCAGACTCTTAAGAGCTTGGATAGAGCGCCCTCTGCTCTCGCCCGTTGCGATAAGCCGAAGAGCCTGCGCCGTGCAGGAGCTCTTTTCAGACAATGTCACGCGCCCGGAGCTTATGCAAATCCTCTCCGGCGTGGGCGACGTCGCGCGTCTGGCGGGCAGGGCTGTCTACGGCACCGCAAACGCGCGGGATTTACTCTCGCTCGGTCGCTACTGCGCGGCGCTGCCGAAGCTTGCACAGCTGCTCGAGGGTAAGCAGAGCGCGCGGCTTCGCGCCATCGCCGAAACTGACCCGCTCACCGCACTGACTAACCTCACACAGCGCGCAATCTGTGACGATCCTCCGTTTTCCGTGCGCGACGGAGGGCTGCTCAGAGCCGGCTTTTCGGAGGAGGCCGATTACCTTCGCGATCTCTGCGAAAACGGAGCGGCTAAAGTCGCCGCGCTCGAGGAGCGCGAGAAAGCTCGCAGCGGAATTAAAAAGCTCAAAGTCGGCTACAACAAGGTTTTCGGCTACTATATTGACGTCCCCCGCGCCGCCGGAGACAGCGTCCCCGAGGACTATATCCGCAAGCAGACCTTGGTCTCCAACGAGCGCTTTTTCACTCAAGAGCTAAAGGAGCTCGAGAGCGACCTGCTGGGTGCCAGAGAAAGGCTCAACGCCCTCGAGTTTCGCCTCTTTGACGAGGTTCGTGCCCGCGCCGCCTCGGAGATTACGCGCATTCAAGCCCTTGCGGAGGCTATAGCGGAGCTGGACGTCTACTGCTCGCTTGCCGACGTCGCCGTGCGAAACGGCTACACTCGCCCGGAGGTTGACCTGTCCGGCACAATCGATATCAAGGCCGGACGCCACCCCGTTGTCGAGCGCGCGCAGACGGAGAGTCTCTTCGTCCCGAACGACACCTTCCTAAACTCCGCTCAAGACCGCGTCGCGATAATCACAGGACCCAACATGGCGGGAAAATCCACCTATATGCGCCAGACCGCGCTAATTGTTCTCATGGCTCAGATGGGCAGCTTCGTCCCGTGCAAGAGCGCCGTAATCGGCGTCGTCGACCGCGTCTTCACGCGAATCGGAGCGTCGGACGATCTGGCCGGAGGGCGCAGCACCTTCATGGTGGAGATGACCGAGGTCGCCGACATCCTCAGAAACGCTACAAAGAGCAGCCTTCTCATTTTAGACGAGTTGGGGCGCGGCACCTCCACCTTCGACGGCATGGCAATTGCCCGCGCGGTACTGGAATACTGCGCAGACCGCCGCCGTCTGGGCGCTAAAACCCTCTTTGCTACCCACTACCACGAGCTGAGCGCGCTGGAGGGCAGTCTCGAGGGCGTTCGCAACTATAACATAAGCGCGAAGAAATCCGGTGGAAGTCTCGTTTTCCTACGCAAAATCGTCCCGGGCGCGGCCTCCGGCAGCTACGGTATCGAGGTTGCAAAGCTCGCGGGCGTGCCGGACTCTATCCTCACCCGCGCAAGAGCCGCCCTAAAGGATCTCGAGAGCGCACCGAAGGATTCATCCCCCGCCGCAGCTCAGGAGCCGGACTTCGGACAAATGAGCCTGACAGACGCGCGTGAGGGCGAAATCGTCCGGCGGCTTAATGCTCTGAGTCTCGACGTGACGACCCCGCTGGAGGCGCTGGGCATACTATACGAACTGAAAAAGAAGGTGGAGCTCTGATGAATAGTGAAGCTAGGCTGACAAAAGGTGAGCGCATAGCGGGCTTTATCTACCTGCCCATCCATATGTTTGTGT
The DNA here is from genome assembly GCA_031262405.1 of Oscillospiraceae bacterium. Classification (GTDB taxonomy): domain Bacteria; phylum Bacillota; class Clostridia; order Oscillospirales; family Oscillospiraceae; genus UBA2658. The sequence continues at coordinate 13,884 of JAISHS010000021.1, forward strand.
TCCCGCTCTTTATTGGACTTATCGTCGTCTATCTCGCGGCGCTGCTCTTTCCCGAACGGGAGCTTCCCTCCGGTGAACTCGGCGACGTTTTCTTCAATCTCATCTATTACGCCATAGGCTTTGTGTTCTGCCTTGCCGCGATGGGAAAATTTCTCCGCCGCGCCTTCGACGTCTTGCTGGACAATATCCGCAGCTGTCTGGTAACAATTTGCAGCTCCTACATGATGATGTACGCGATGAATTTCGTCATTGCCATGGTAATGCTGATTATCATGGGCATGGACTATCTCGTCAACCCGAACAACGAGTTCGTGAGCGAGCTTACCAACACCTCCGGCGGAATGATGGTCGCTATCTCCGTCTTTCTCGGGCCGATGGTAGAGGAAATTCTCTTTCGCGGCGTGCTCTTCGGCTCAATCCGCCAAAGAAGCCGCGTCTGGGCTTATATTGTCTCAATCGCGGTGTTCGGCGTCTACCACGTCTGGCAGTATGCCTTTTTCGGCTGGGAGTGGTGGCTGCTGCTCATAAACGCCGCCCGCTATATCCCGATCGGCTGGGCGCTCGCGCGCTGCTTTGACAAAACCGGCAGCATCTGGGCTCCGATTTTCATGCATATGCTCAACAACGCCATCGCAATGATCATTCTATAAAGGCAGATAAGAGATAATAGATAATAGATATAAGATATTTTTCTAAAGAGTCGCGCACAGCGCGACAACATTACAATATTATCTAATCGCGAAATTAAATGGATAGGTCATCGCTCTCAGCGCGATGACCTATCCATCTTCTATCTCATATCTTTTATCTCATATTTTTTATCTGATTTTCTTGGAACAGGAGCCCCTCCTTTTCCGTCAAATTGTTTGACACCCCTGTCAGAATGTGGTATCATATAAAGCTGATGACAGATTGGTATAAGCCATTACGGTTCGTCGCGGAATTTGATCTTGGAGAGGTTTCCTGGTTACATGAAGAAGTCAATGAAAAAAACAAAAAATGACGGCGCATATTATGTGTGGTCAATGTCCATCCTCCTGTGTTTAGTGCTGGCGCTTTTCGCCTTGTGCTTTGCTTCCTGCGCCAAGGCGCCAGAGGCCTCTGGTGAGCAGACCCCGACCCCTCCCGCCTCCTCAACAGAGCCGGTCAGCCCTCCCGCACAGAGCGAGGAAATCATGCCGCCGTCTCAGCACCCCTCCACGCAGCCGACCCCTCCGCCGCCGACTGTTCTGGGCGAGACGCCGGACGCCGGGCAGGAGTATCTTGACCGCTTTGTCTTCTTGGGAGACAGTACAACCTATGGTCTCCAGTCCTATGGCATCCTACCGGCAACACAGGTCTGGACGCCCACGAGCGGAACGCTCACCCTCAGCCGCTGGAACATTGACCAGATCCGCTTCCCGGACACGGACACCGACATGTTCGTCACCGAAGCGATAGCGATTAAGAAGCCGGAATATCTCCTCGTCACTCTGGGCATAAACGGCGTCGCCTTTTTGGAAGAGAGCGTCTTTATCGAAAACTATAAAAATCTCGTCGTCGCGCTGCAAGAGGCTTCCCCCGACACGAAGATTATCCTCAACTCAATCTACCCCGTGGGCGTCCACTACGACACCAGCACCGGGATAAACAACGAAAAAATCACCGCCGCGAACGGCTGGATCGAGCGCGTTGCGGAGGATACGGGTGTGCGCTTTCTCACCAGCGGCGAAGCTCTGAAATTGCCGGACGGCACCTTGAACGAGGACTATAACAACGGAGACTTCCTCCACCTCAACCCCGACGGCTACAACCTCATCCTCGACTATGTTCGTACCCACGGATATAAATAACTAACGGAGACAACCCCTATGAAAACAAAGACAATATCCCTTGTCCTCTGCGCCTGCGCCATAATCGCCCTATTTTCCGCCTGCGGCTCTAAGGGCGCCGATGTTCGCGACGACGTTCCCACCGCCGACATTGCCGCCGCAATCGGCTCCGCCGCGGGACTCACCGAGGGCATGATGGAAGCTCCCGATACATATGTCACTGTGAACATGGAGCCTGAGATGGGCGTCACAATAGCCGATCTGTCTGACGACTACACCGTTTTCATGAACGTCACCAGCGTAAATATAAACGAATACGGCGTGTTCAAGGCAAAGGACTCCGACTCCGCCGCCGCCCTCAAGACGGCGCTGGACGCCTATCTCAAATACCGCGACGAAAGCTGGATGCACACCTATCTCCCGGAGGAATATCCCAAGCTCGAAAACGCTGCCACAACAGCCGCCGGAAACTATGTGATATACACGATTCTCGGCGAGACCGAGGCTGCCGCTGCCGTAACTGCCTTTGAGGATTCCCTGAAGAAATAAGCCCCCGACTCCCCTTGGTCTCAACACCAAGTGGGAATTAGGGCGCAGAAATAAATCTGAATTATGCCATATGGTGGGAAACATATGCCTGAAAACAACGAAAATAAGCAAGACAGTGGCAAAAAGCCATCAACCGCCTCAAAGGCGCTGCTGCTGGCGGCACTGCTGCTGACGCTTTCATATTTGGTCTGGAGAAACTCCGGAGACCCCTCGATGGCGGCGGGCCCTCCCGCCTTTCCCGGCGCGTCTCAAGAGCTTTTCTCCCCCTCTCCCAATCCGGGAGGTAGCACGGATCCGACGCTGCCAACGGTGCCAATAGAGCCTCTTCCGGACTTTGCTCCGCGGGCGGTAGCCGCGACGCAGCCCTCCAACTTCTTAAGCTCTACCGGCGTTCAGGTGGACGGCGCAGACGTTATGAGCTATATCGCCGCGGCTGAGGACACAATAGACTTCGGCTTTGGGCGCGACTATACCGCGATGGAGGGCGTCTTGACCTTTCGCGGGAACAACTTCCGCGACAGCCCGACCTATGGCACGGCAAACCTGTCCAGCTTCACCCTGACGGAAAAGTGGTCGGTGAATACCGGCGCTCTGGGCGCGCCCGACGGCTCCGTCTGGACGGGCAGCGGCTGGGTGGGTCAGCCCCTCATTATCAAGTGGCCGGCCGAGACCCGCCGCATGATGAACCTATATGACCGCGCGAAGGCAAAGGAAAACCTCGTGGAGGTCATCTATGCCACGATGGACGGCAGCGTCTATTTCCTTGATCTGGAAACCGGCGAATATACCCGCGATCCTCTGGATTTGGGCTTCACCTTCAAGGGCTCGGGTGCTCTCGACCCGCGCGGCTACCCGATTTTATATCTCGGCTCCGGCTATGACAGCTATCAGGGACGCTCTAGGGTCTTCATTATAAATCTCATTGATTGCAGCACCATGTATCAGTTCGGGCACTCAGACCCCTATGCCCTGCGCGGCGCGTCATATTTTGACGGCTCCCCCCTCGTGGACGCGGAGACCGACCAGCTCATCTATCCGGGCGAGAACGGCATACTATATATAATTAAGCTCAACACCGTCTTTGATCCCGCCGAAGGAGCCCTATCAATCTCCCCGTCGAAGGTCGTCAAGTGGCGTTACAACGGTGTGCGCACTACCTCCGGAAGCTTCTGGCTCGGCATGGAGGACAGCGCGATAATTTTCCGCGGCCATATAATCATGAGCGACAACGGCGGAAACCTTATGTGCCTCAATCTCAACACCCTCGACATCGTCTGGGTTCAAGATGTTTTGGACGACACTAACTGCACCCCCGTGCTGGAGCTTGAAAACGGACACCCCTACGTCTATACCAGCACCTCCTTCCACGCCGGTTGGCGCGCCTACGAGACCTCTGCGGCCCCCATCCCGATTTGGAAAATTGACGCTCTTACGGGCGAAATTGTCTGGCAAACAGACTATGACTGCTACACCGTCTCCGGCACCAGCGGCGGCGTTCAGGGCACTCTGGCGATGGGCAAAAACAACCTCTCCGACCTCATTTTCGTTCCGGTAGCCCGCAATCCCTACCCCGGCAGCGGCCTCATCGTAGCCCTCGACAAGGCGACCGGGCAAGAGGTTTGGCGGCAGGAGTCCAGCGCCTATTCATGGAGCTCGCCCGTAATTGTCTATGACTCAAAGGGCGACGGTTATGTCCTCTATTGCACCACCGGCGGTTATATGTATCTCTTCGACGGGCGCACCGGACGCGAGCTGGACAATATCAACCTGCTCACGAATATGGAGGCCTCCCCGGCGGTTTATAACAACACAATCGTAATCGGCACCCGCGGCCAGAAGATTTACGGCGTCTCTCTCGGATAAACGCTGCGGATTATTGAGAAAAAAGCTCTTGCATTTGCTTAGAACTTATGATACCATAACAGGGCGCTGAAAAGCGCCCTGTTATTCAAAAGCCCCCGCTTTCGTCCCCCGCGCAGCGGGTAATTCAAATCGTTTTTTTCGGCGGCGTGTACGGCGAAAAAAACTCTTCTCAGCTCACGAGTCGCCGCGAAGCGGCACGTGGTGAGCTGCAAAATCAAATTGAATGCTTGCATTCAATTTGCTATACGACCGGGTGTGGCGCAGTTGGTAGCGCGCTTGACTGGGGGTCAAGAGGCCGTGAGTTCAAGTCTCGCCACTCGGACCAAAACATCTCGAGGGGGTATCCAATACCCCCTCGACGTTCATTCGTGCCGCTTTGCGGCGACTCATTCGCGGCTCCTCTCCGGATCGTGCGCGCGACGCGCACGGGCAAAGGAGTTTTTTCACCGTACACGCCGCTGAAAAAACATTATTCAAATCTGCCGCTTCGCGGCTTATGTGTCTTTATCGTATCTAAATTAATCAAATACGCCAAAAATGAGGGTTCGCCATGGGCGGGCCTTCATTTTTATTGCTATCTTTACTGACAAGCGCGTCAAATCATGCTATACTGTCTGCAAGCAAACGGTATAGCAGATATTTAAGTCGTTTTTCTCGCCGCTAAAGCGGCAACCGAAAAACATGACACAGCATACCATTCATGCTCCGCATTCATGCTATACTGACAAAAAGATAGATGGAGGCGTTGATTTGTGACGGATATGGAAGCCAGCATTATCTTATATCAGACTGACGATGGGAAAGTAAGTGTCAACGTCCGCTTCGAGAATGAAACTTTTTGGCTGACGCAGAAAGCGATTGCCGAACTGTTTGATACAGAGCGCAGCGTTATCACAAAACACCTTTCCAATATCTACGCGGACGAAGAACTCGATAGGGAGTCAACTTGTGCAAAATTTGCACAAGTTCAAACAGAGGGAAAACGCAAGGTTGCGCGAAGCGTTGATTTCTACAATCTGGACGCCATCATCGCTGTCGGCTATCGTGTCAATTCAAAAAAAGCGACGCGCTTCCGCCAGTGGGCGACGCAAACCTTGAAAGAATACATTCAAAAGGGCTTCGTCCTCAATGACGAGATGCTCAAAAACGGCAGACCCTTTGGCAAGGATTACTTTGATGAATTGCTGGAACGTATCCGCGAGATACGCGCCAGCGAACGCCGTGCCTATCAGAAAATCACCGATATTTTTGAGCAGTGCAGCTATGACTATGACAGCAAGAGCAACGTAACCACCGACTTTTACGCTTTCGTCCAGAACAAGCTGCATTATGCCATTACAGGCAAGACCGCGAGTACATTTCGCAATTTGACCGTGAGTTTGCTATCTATTTGAAAGGCAGCGCAAACAAGGAGTCTGAGAAAACATAAACCGCGGGTATTAAAACTTGGATCAAAACGAATCCCTCGCCTGTGGCGGGGGATTTGTTTTTATTATTCATTATTCACTAGCCAGCGCGCTCCGCTCCTGTCTGTTCCGATAATCAGAAATTTATTGTGATAGCCTCCGTATCCATTATTGTATCCCAAGCTTCTTTATCAAATATGTGGAAAGACAATTCAACCGTATCAATAGATGTTATGTTGTTCGATTCCAATTCGTCCGATAAAAACGAAATTTCATCAAAGGCTTTTGCACTATTTAGAATATCCGAAGAAAAGATCGGCGAGACCATGAATCCGTTTATAGAAACTTCTCTGACCTGAATTGTAGCGTCAATCCCACTGTTATTTTCAATATACAAATAGAGGTCTGCGCCCCAAAAGCTTTCCACATCGTCAATCCGCTTTGCGACAATTCTGAAGCCATTTTGATTTAGAACCTCAATACCGCTATCATCATATGTTTGCGTGTACTCTATACCTTCATTCACAGAAACGCTGATAGACTCTGAATCAAAAATTGTATCCCACGTATCAGAGTCGAACACATGAAATTTGATTGTTACGTCTTTCATAACCGAAATGTTTAATGCTTCAAAATCACTACTCATAAATGTAACAGCGTCATTTGCTTTTTTTCCTGCAGCAACATCTATTGAGCACATCGTATCAACCATTAGGCCGTTTACTGTTACATCACGGGTTTGAACTGTAACACTTTTATCCGAATTGTTTTCGACCAACAGTTTCCACTCTAGCCCTAACCACGTATCCTCTGCGCCGGTAAGCGTGATGCGAATTCCATCTTGTTCAACAAGAATCTGCTCTGAAACACTTGGTTCAGCAGTATTAATAGTCGGGGTTTCCGCCGAGTTTTGTGTCTCCGGCGGAGAAGATTCTTCGTTTGAAGTTTGGGAATCAGTTTCAACGCTTATCGGCGTTTTTGCAGTACCACCCATCTCTGAACCGCAAGCGGTCAAAGACAGCACAAGAACAAGCGCAAGGGTAAGAGTAAGTAGCTTTTTCATTTTCCTAACCCTCCAGATTATTTAAATTCGCCTAGATTACCGACAAATTATAACACAAATAGATTTAGCTAGTCAATACAAATTAAGCGAAAATCAACACTATTAATGAATATTTCTCTATTGGTTTGTTCCTAAGTGGCCGCTAACCCTTTACAGTAGGTAAGGGGTGATACTTGATGGCATTAGACCGCTTAAACGTAGGCACACGGATTAAGAAGGCAAGAATAGATAAAAAACTAACGCAAGCGGAGCTTGCGGAACGCTTAGAATTATCCAACAATTATATTAGCAGTATTGAGCGGGGTACTTCTATTCCGAGCCTTGATTGCTTCATAAGGGTATGCAATGCCTTAGATGTAACCGCCGATATGCTATTGACCGATTCAGTCTATAAGGCTAACGAATATCTAAAGGAGAGCATAGCAATTAAACTTGAAAAGTGTTCTAAGAAGAACATGAGGATAGCGGAGAGATTTATTGATTTGCTCTTAGAAGAAAACGAATAAAATTGGGGCTGTAGCCACGTTTCTCTGGCTACAGCCCCTTGTATCAAAAATCAACCGATCTGTTTTGCGGCGGCGGAGCAAAGCGCGCTTGCCTCCTCAAACTCGGCGTGTAAAATTAGCTTTGAAGCCTCCGCTAACATTGAGGCGGTAGCATCGCTCCACTTATAATCTCCGAGAGAAGCAAGCAGCTTTTCCGCCGCAGCGCTGTCGTAATTATCGCAGGCGGCGGCAATATCGACGAGCGTTTTTTGAAGCAGCTCGGTATCCTCCGGCAATAATCCGCTTTTCTTTTCGGGCGTGATTTTGAGAGCAAACGCAGCTAATTCTTCGATAAACTGGGGCGTGTTGGCTTCAATAAATGTCATGTCGCCGGCACGTCCGGCTTTTTCAAGGGCTTTTGCAAGCTCTGAAAGAGAAGCGTTTCCGACGTTCGCGCAGGCTGATTTCATCGCGTGAGCGGTGGTTGTAAATAGCTTTATATCGTCCTTGCCGAGTTCGCGTAGAATCGGAATCGCCTTACTAACATCGCGAGTAAAAACTTCGATGAGCTTCGGTGAAACGCCTTCATTATCTTTTGCAATCGGTTTTTCACTGTCGGCAGATTCCGCCGCTTTGCTCTTATCGCGGACAAAGCGGTTCAGAACAGTATTAAGCCGCCTAATATCAATCGGCTTTGAGATAAAATCGTCAAAGCCTTTTTCGCGGAACATCGCTTCGTTACCGGTCAGCGCGTTCGCGGTAAGCGCGACAATGGGCGCGGTATAGCCCATGCTGCGGAGCCTTTCGACGGTTTCTATCCCGTCCATTTTCGGCATCATATGATCCATAAAAATGATGTCATAGGATTCCCCGGCGCGGACGAGGTCAATCGCCGCGTAACCGCTTGTAACGGCAGTAACACTTATGCCGTAAGGACGAAGCAGACCCTCCGCGACATAGAGGTTAGTTTCCACATCGTCAACTATAAGCGCCTTGCCATAGGGCATATATTCGCGGACAATCTGCAGCTGCTGAGTTTGTCTATCGCGGGAATAGGAAAAATCTGAAAGCCGCGCCGCAAGCTCTGTGCCGATTGTCTGTTCACCCGCAACCAGCTGCGGAATAGTTATCGTAAATACAGAGCCTACGCCGAATTCGGACTGAATATCCATTTTGCCGTTCATGAGGCCTAGTAAGCGGTTGGTAATACTCATTCCGAGCCCTGTGCCCTCCGTTGTGCGGTTCGTTTCAAGATTAAAGCGGGCGAATTCGTTCCCGAGCGCCGCCACATCCTCCGGCTTCATGCCCTGTCCCGTATCTGAAACGGAAACAATCAGATTTATTCCGTCCGCTGTTTTTTCGTGCCTTACGCTCATTTTTACACTGCCGCGGTCGGTATATTTAAATGCGTTCGTTAAGATATTACCGAGTATTTGTTTTATACGCAGTTCATCGCCGATAAAATTAGCCGGCGTGTCCTCATAAACCTTAAGAGAGAATTCAATCGGTTTTGAACCGAGATGCGCGATATAGAGCGAAACTGTGTCATTAATTAGCGATGCAAGATCATACTCCGAGGGCAGAATCTCAAGCTTGCCCGTTTCGATTTTGGACAGATCTAAGATGTCGTTTACTATACCGAGCAGACCGTGTCCCGAAGCATAGATTTTGCCGATAGCCTCTTGTGCTTCATATGGAAGGTCCTCGCGTCCCATCTGCATCTGAGAAATACCGATAATCGCATTCATCGGCGTGCGGATTTCGTGGGACATTGTAGCCAAGAATTTTGATTTTGAGATGTTTGCGCGGTTGGCGGCTTCCTTTTCACGCTCGGCCTCAAGCTTTGCCTCTACCGTTGCCGTAACGTCTGCAACGTCAATAAACATACCGTTTGTGTCGCCCTCGAGCTTGTCGCAGACAATCTTAAAATATCGCGGCTCACTATTTACATCTATCTTGCGGACGTCTTCAAAGTATCCCTGGTTTTCGATAATATCGGCAATCAGCATCTTTATGTCAAAATCGCGGAAGAGGTCAAGCACAGGCCGACCTATCGCATACTCCGCCGGGAAATCGGCGAACGCCGCCATTTGCTTGGAGATATATGAAACCTTCCGCATATCGTCGACAATAAGCAGCATGTTCGGCGTGGTCTTTAGGAGCGACGAAAGCGCATCCAAGCCTTTTTGCGCCGCGGTATCTCGGACTGTGAGCCGGTACGCCAAGATCATTAGGAATACAAAGCCATAGACAAATAAAATCCCGTCAATCACCATATCACGCAAATCCGCTCGGGCAGGGTCGACGAACACGGTAAAGTATAGCGGGATATTGACAGAAACGCTGATAAAGAAAAAGATAAGCACATTGCGGAAGTTGAGATAGATACAGACAATTCCGACAACGCAAAGCATAGAAATAAAGTAATATCCGAAATCACGCAGAACGTAAGCTCCGACAAGGAATACCGCCATAATAAAGACGCCCGTTACAAGCGGAACGTATTTTCCGCCCTTCATGTGCGTTTGAATAAACGCCAAGAAAACTGTGGTAAAAATGCAGAGTATAATTACATTCATTCCGTGACTGCCTTCATTGTGGAGGATTATGTCCTCCACAAGCCGCAGAATCCCGTAAAGCATAACGCCGAAGCGACCGACGTGATTTGCAATTTTATATTCGTTGCTGATCATCCCTTATACTCCTTAAAAGGTCTGTAAGTAATTCCTTCCGGGGCAATTATATTGACCGCTTTCGGGTGGATTTCTACGTTTACTTCTGATGTATAGAAGGCTTCGCCGTCGGCGCATATACGTATCGGCTCGTCTGACGTGACATACATTTTCTTAAACCTTACGTGTTCAAAATTATCGGGGTATTTATCAAAATTCCCGCTTGTAAAAGCACTTATCCTCATAATGCTCTTTAGAGCCGACATATTCTTTATAAAAATTGCGTCAAGCCAACCATCATTCGGCATAGCATAAGGATTTGAAGCGTTTTTCCCGCCGTTTCCAAAACAGTTTCCAATGTTTATGTCGATATATTCGCCTGAGTAATCGACACCGTCAAGCGTTATTTGATAATGCTGCAAACGGAGCTTATTATTGAGAATAACAGCCACAGCACCGAGGATATAAAGCGCAGGGATGAGTTTGTGCAAAAATGGTATTCTTGAGAGCTTCTTCGCCATATTTTCGGTTACAAGAATAGACGAGCCTTCAAGTCCGATTGCGGCGTTAGTCATAGCGATATTCGCACCGCAATTGAAAACATCAGTCGGGACAGACGGGGACTCCGAAAGAAGCTTTATATCGCGAAAAAGCGGGACATGCTCGCAGCCGAAAGCACGCAAAAAGTCGTTCGCATTGCCGTAAGGAACGCTTGCAAGCTCAGTTTGCGGGTATCTTAATATGCCGTTCAGGCAGTCAAACAGTATGCCGTCGCCGCCCACAGCGTAAACGCGGACGCGCTCAGCCTGCTGCGACATTTCGCGAATATATGCGTGCACCTTTGAGACCGCATAGCGCGGATAGAGTGAAACTATGCTCTGCGCGTCGTCGCCGATTAGCTCCGCTACGCTTTGCATAAACGCGTTCATTTCCCGCTTGTCGGGAAAGGACTTCGGGTTAATTATAAACAGATGTCTCATAATAGGTCTTTCAACTTTCCTTCAATTTCCGCCTGGGCTTTTTCAAATTCGGCGTGGAGCAAAAGCTCCTCGATATTTTCAAGCAGCGAAATAATATCGTCTGTGAGCTCATACGTTCTCATTTTTGCGATAGTTTTTTCGGCGCCGCTCTCGTCATATTCACCGCAGCAGCTCGCTGCAACTTCCAGTAATGCGCTTATTTCGTTCTCTGACGGCTTGGGTTTGCCGCTCGCCTCGCCCGGCGAGGCGGCGAAAGTATTATCAAGCAGGCTTGTCAGACCCTCAAGCAGCTCCGGCAGCTTTTTAGAAACTGCTACTTTGTCGTCTTCCTTCGCGGCAAGCTCAACTGCCTTCGCAATTTCCGAGACCTTGTATTCGCGAGCATTCGCCGCCGCCGCTTTCATACCGTGAGCGGTAATTGCAAGGCTTTTAAAATCGCCGCTTTCAAACTGCTCGGGTAGAGCTTTAACGGCATTTTTAACATCCTTAAGAAACACCTCGTAAAGTCTGGGATTAACCGTCTCCGTATCCTCGGCTCTAAGCTGCGGCGTTGCTTCTTCGGGGTGGCGGTCGCGTATAAATATTTGCAAAATGCGGGTGAGGTCGCGAATGTCGATAGGCTTCGATATGAAATCATCAAAGCCGCTCTCCTTGAAAACCGCTTCATTTCCTACAATAGCGTTTGCCGTAAGAGCCGTAATCGGTTTTGTGTAACCCAATTCACGAATTTTTTTAACGGTTTCAATGCCGTCCATTTCCGGCATCATGTGATCCATAAAAATAATGTCAAAGGTCTTTCCGGAATTTATAATATCTATCGCCTCAAAGCCGCTTGAAGCGGTGGTTACCTTAATTCCAAAGGGCTTAAGAAGCCCCTCGGCAACATAGAGGTTTGTCGCGACGTCATCGACCACAAGCACGCAGCCATAAGGCATATAGTCGCGGATATCTATTCGGCCCTTCTCGATTCTTTCAGACGCGCCGAATGTGAAGCTTCGCAGCTTCTCTCTTACCGAAAGAGGCACAGTCGCCGCGTCGGGCGAGGCCTCAAGCGGCAATGAAACAGTAAATGTGCTCCCCTCGCCGAAAACGCTTTTAACATCAATTTTGCCGCCCATAAGCTCTATGAGCTGGACTGTGATACTCATGCCAAGCCCCGTGCCCTCGGTCTTTCTGTTGGCGATTGTATTAAAGCGGGAATACTCATCAAACAGTGTTTTAAGCTCCTCCTCGTGCATACCCTGCCCGGTGTCCGAAATGGTAAAGCGGATCGCAAAGCCTTTTTGCGTTTCCTCGCCTGAAACATCGAATTTGACGCTGCCCTTATTAGTATACTTAAACGCGTTGGACAAGATGTTATTCAGAATCTGCTTAATGCGCAGCTCGTCGCCTATAAGTTTTTCGGGGAGATTATCCGACAGCGACAATGAAAACTCAATCGGCTTTGAGCCAATCCTCACGATATTAAGCTGTACGGTATCATTTATAAGAGCCGGAAGCGAAAACTCGGTAGGGATAATCTCCAGCTTGCCGGTTTCGGCCTTCGATAGGTCTAAAATATCGTTGATTATCCCGAGCAGGCTTTTCCCGCTGTGGTGCATTTTATCAATTCCGTCTCTGACCTCGGTATCAAGCTCCGGCCGCGAGAGAAGTATCTCAGAAATGCCGATAACAGCGTTCATGGGCGTTCTGATTTCGTGAGACATAGTAGCAAGAAAACGTGATTTAGCCTTTGAAGCGTTAATTGCAAGCGCTGTTTGCTCCTCAAGGTCGCGGGTTCTGGATTGAACCAGTCCCTCGAGCTTTTCATTTTGGTGAAGGACCTGATGCTTGGTCTCGGTAACTTCATTTTGAAGTGAAAACGAAACAGAAAGCACAAACGCAAACAGGCCGACAATTACAGAGTTCTGATCGGCGTCTAAAAAGGTTGAGCGTATCACGCCGAAAACCGCAGAAACAATTATGAAAAGAAGTCCGATAAAGGTATTGCCCATAACCGTCCGTAAAAGAACGGCAGTAAAGCCGCGTACTGTTAATTTGCCGTGAGCGTTCTCAAGGCGCGCCGCCTTTCTCAGCCATATGACAGCCGTTATCATGCCGTATAAAAGCGAAATTATCATGCACACTTCGGAAAGAAGAAGCAGATCAACCGAAAACTGAACCCCGCCGAATGGCATAGCAATTACGATCATAATCTGAATCGCCGTAACTATGCGCATAAATACACCGATACGCTCCTTGGCAACGCCTTTTGTAAAAAGAACGGCAAAGATCGGCAGAAGAGTCATTGTCCCGTATTCGAGAGCTTTTGAAATCTGCGAGTTGGTTATGAGGACGCTAATCCAGCTTGTATTTGTGAATATATAAACAGCTAGCAAAAACTGCACCATCGCAAAATAAAGATACGACTTCTCCTTTGGATTGCCCAAATAAACAAGAAGATTATAAAAGCCCATAAACGCCGTTATGCCTGTGAAGAAAATCAGGAAAAAATCGGCGTTAGATTTTTCTATTGCGTCAAAGCTGTCTATGTAAAATTCAGAGTTGTAGTAAATGCCGGAGTCAAGCGTGTTCGGGTGTGCGGCAACGTGAAAGGTGAGGGTGTTTTCTCCCTGCCTGAGACTGCTCTTATCAAAGGGTATAGAACAGGATGCGACGTTGCGGTGGTTATAGATATTGCCGTCCCCGTCAATGTACATCTCGCGCTTTATAAGATCATCGTTGAGAAAAATCTCCCAGTTATCAGCAATCGCTTCGATATAAAGCCCCGGCACAAGAGCGCTGCTCTCGATATAAGCCATATACTCCGGCGAAACGTTAAATATCATCTGATATGTATAATACTCTGCCGGACTAATGTCGGTCGGGGTAAACATCGGCTGCTTATATTGAGACGCCAAGTCCATTCTGCCGATACACCACGTCGTTTCGGTTATATTCTGCCAAGCCTCGGCGTCGGTTTGAGCTCTTAGGGTTGTGACGGGTTTCATCCCCTGGCTGAAATAGACCTGACACACTTCGGGGTCGGTAAGGTCTATCCGCATCGCGGTGCTGGAATCTATATTATCCGCCCATACAATACCGACAAGGAAGAAAACATATGTAAGGCAGATAATCGCCATTAGCTTTATGGTCGAGTGTCTGGAAGCATTCAAGAGTCTTACTCCTTTTCTATAGCTTAGGGGTTTAAATCTTAGTTAACAACCATACTCTCAATCCAAAAATCGTCTGCAATATTCTTAAACGCATCAGTGAGCTTTGGGTCAAAATGAGTTCCGGACTCCGCAAGTATAATTTGGGTCGCCTTTTCATGAGTGAAAGCCTTTTTATATGGGCGTTCGGAAACAAGCGCATCATAGACGTCTGCAATCGCCATTATCCGCCCCTCAAGGGGAATATCCTCACCGGCAAGTCCGTGGGGATAACCGCTGCCGTCCCACTTTTCGTGGTGGTAACCGGCAAACATCTTCGCGTGATTAAGGAATCCGTCGTCTGAGGTTTTTCCGATAATCGTATCAATAATCCGCTCGCCCTCTGACGCATGGTTTTTGATTTGGTCAAATTCCTCGTCCGTGAGCTTCGCGGGTTTATTGAGAATAAGGTCGGTTATGGTTATTTTCCCCACATCGTGCAGCTGTGCGGAGGGGATAAGCAGATTCAAATCCCATTTTGAAATCTGCTCGGCATATGTTCCTGTTCTGATAAGCTCGTCAATCAAGATTTTCAGATACTGCTGTGTGCGTTCAATATGTCCGCCGGTTACCTTGTCGCGGTTCTCAACGAGATCTGCGATAACAGAAATCATTGCATTCTGAATATTCCTCAGAGACTTTTGACTGTTTTTTATAACCTTGTCAGTTTCGATATGCGATTCAATCCGTTTGAGGAGAATGGGCGTTGAAAAGGGCTTGCTGATAAAATCAACGGCGCCCAGCTCAAAGCCGCGGAGCTCGGCGCTGCTGTCTGAAACGGCAGTTAGGAAGATAACCGGAACATTTGAGAGAATAGGCGAAAGGTTCGGATCAGTTTTCATCTTCTCCATCGCGGTGAAGCCGTCCATTTCGGGCATCTCGACGTCAAGGAGAATAAGGTCGGGTCTTATCTTTTCAGCAAGCTTAAAGAGTCTTGCGGCGTTCGATATGGTAAACGTCCTATATGTACCGTCCAGCGCAGTTTTTGCTGCGACAAGGTTCGTGTCGTTATCATCAACTACAAAAATTGTTTTCATTGCACTTACCCCTTTCGAAAACATTTGGTTCATTATAGCACATCAAGCGGCAAGTGTCGAAAACTTAACAAAAAAGTAAGTAACGCTGCTGCTCCGTGACAAAATATCGGCTAACACAGCCTCTTCAAGGTCTTAACCAATAGTCTACACCCTTTGCAAGCAAAACGCAAGAGCGCTCGACGCCTTCTCGGAGATATTGTAACTTACAAGATAAATTTCCGCGCAAAAGTTGATTTTTAAACAGCTCAGAGCTCAACCGTAGCCGTGATTCGCCATACTCCGGCGGGAGAATCCGTTACAATGCTGATATCTCCGCCATGGCGCTTGCAAATCTCCATGACCGAAGTTAGCCCAACCCCATCGCGCGAGGCTGCCGCGCCCTTGCTGGACATATAGACCCCCTCTCGCTTGGAGTAGTGCCCATCGAAGGAGTTTTCCACGCGCACAACTAAAAAACCGCCGCGTACTGCGGCGCGTGCACAGATGAATTTTTCCCCTGAGGTCTGCCGTCGGCAGGCCTCAAGCGCGTTTTCAAGAAGATTTCCGATAAGCACGCACAGGGTAGAATCTGTGATAAGGTCTGATTTTACGGGTACGTCGAATTCAAGAACCGACCGCAGACCCATCGCCTCCATCTGCGAGCCATAGTAGGCGACGACGGCGGACACAGAAAAGTTGTCGCAGTATTTTCGGTTTGTTACGCGGGCTATTTCGCTTGATACCTCGTGGATATAACTAATTGATTTGTCCGTCCGGCCCTCGGAAAGGAAAACCTCGATCGCGGCCAAATGATGGCGCAAATCGTGGCGCAGGCGAATCGCGTCCTTGAGGCTGTCCGCTAAGTATTCATACTGTTTTTCCTGAGCTTCAAGGCGCGTTTCAGCCATGCGGGAGTTGGCTTCCAGCAGGATGCGGGATTCCTCCCGTCGGGATGAATCGGCCAGTGCGCTGCACACGGTGACTATGGCTATCAGCATCACGAGCCGAACAACGATAACTACGGCGCTCTTAAACGGATCTCCTGAAACGATGCTGTTAGTGAGAATTGACAGCAACACAAAAGCGCCCGGAATCAGCCAGATTTTTTTCCACATAAGACCGATCTGCGGGCGAGTCAGGCCGGTTTTGGAAAGGCTGGAGAGGATGATCGGCACAGTCAAGGCATAGACGCCCAGTTGGATAAGCGTGGTCACGAGCATTGGACAGCGCATGGAGAGGGCGGCGCCAAAATTAGTCTCGATATAGTTGCCCGCGCCCATCGCGATAACGGCGATGTTTCCGGCAACGCAGAATAAAAAGAGGTTCTGCCAGAAAAGCCCCGGCGCGAGCAGAAACGGAAGATAGCATAGTATTAACACCGTTGCCGCCATCTCAAGGGTGTGAACCGCCAGATAGGAGTCAGGTAAAATGGGGCGTGCCGCGGCATAAGTCAGACAAAGCGCGATCATTATGGCAAGGTATATCCTGAGCGTGGTTTTCGCTCCGAATCGCAGACGCGAGCGAACAGGCCAATAACGCGCGAAGGAGTTGGCAGACACTGTTATAATTATGTGCGCCATAGCCACGGGAAGAGTAGGTTCGCCCATCACTCCACCCCGTTTTCCAAAAGCCAATTGCGATAGGCTCGGCTGTGGCGCAAAAAATCGCGCTGACGAATATAGGCTATCCTTCCGTCGGGCATCTCGAAGTCAGTGCCTACGCCGCGAACGTGGCGAAAATTTACTATAAAGCTTCGGTGACAGCGCAGAAAGGGGGGCGAGGGCAGCGCTTCTTCCAGCTCGTCAAGCGTTACGCTTCTGCCCAAGCAAATATGGCCGGTGAGAGTATAAATCGAAACATCGTGGCGGTTTTGCTCGACGAAGGTTATGTCGTCAACATACAAATCATTCGACTTGCCGAGCGGCAAAACAAGACGTTTGCGCGACTTTACAAGCGCTGCGGCAAGCTCCAGCGTATCAACAATCGCATCATGCTTAAGGGGCTTGACAAGATATTTTAAAGCGCCAAGGCTATAGCTTTCATATGTGTGTTCCACGCTGGAGGTGACAAAGGCAAGCAAAGCGGAGGGGTCCAGACCTCTTAGGCGGCGAGCCGTCTCAATCCCGTCGAGTCCGTCCATGTAAATATCCAGAAAGACAGCCTGATAAACGCCCGGTCGAAAACTATCTAGGAGAGCCGAACCGGACCCAAACGCGTCGACCGAACAATCCAGACCGGAGTGCAAAATAAGACCGCTCAGCAAGGCTAAATCGTCAGCCGAGTCCTCGCATATGGCTATGTTCAGCTTCGTTGTCAAGCTAAATCCCTCCCTCTTACGGTGTTTGCTATTGTTTAGTTTACAACAGTAACAAATCTGTGTCAATAGCACAATCGTGCCTTGTTGTCAATAGCCAGTTGTGCCAATTTTACGGCAAAGTTGAGCGTTTACACGGAATTTAGCTGTAATTTATAATATTGCAGAGAGGGTATATGGCGGATATTTGGTCTGGTGTACCCCAATGCAAATTCTTAGCGGGAGGACTAGGTATGGAAGGAAAAAAGAAGTTTTTGACCGACGACAGGCTGGAACTAATCGTAGTTATAATGCTCGGCTTAACGGCGCTGCTCACCGCGTGGGCAAGTTGGATTGGCGCTTTGCACGGCGGCAATCAGGCAACCAACTATGCACGCAGCAATAACCTCGCTTCCGAAGCAAACTCCGAATACAATGTTGCGATTCAAGCCATATCAAGCGATATGATGATCTATAACGAGATCAACAGTTTGCAGCTTGACATGATGTGGCTGAAGGCCTATGGCGGCGACGAAAGCGAGATCGACCGGCTTCAAGAAAAGCAGGATGAGCTGTTTGCCGGAAACGTCGACGAGCACTTTGCAGCTGCCATCGACTGGGCTTGGGCTCATTACGACGAGACCGGCGAGATCGTATCCCCCTTCAGTATGGAAGGGTTTACAGACTCATATTTCACTACATATCATGAGCTTATCGCCGAGTCCGAGGCAACTCTGGCTCAGGGGCAAGCTGACAACAAAAACGACGACACGTTTGGTCTGGTCACGGTCATCTATTCGGTAGTGCTGTTTCTCTATGGCATAGTATCCAGCTTCGGAAATATGCGCAACAAACAACTCGTGTGCATTATAGCAGGCGTTGCCTTCCTTGTGGCAACTGTCCTCATGATGACCCTTCCTTTGCCGGACGGCTTTAGTATTAGCTCATTTTTCGGCTAACGCTCATATACTTTAGCACCGTTAGGTTACCAAATAATCTAAGGCTTGTTGACACTGACAGAGAGGGGCATTTAGCGGCAGTATCAACAAGCCCTGATATAAAAGGCTGAAAAGCTTAAATTAGGAGGATAAAAATGGAGTACAAAATTATTGGTGAACCCATGCCCGTCGTAGAGTGTAAGCTCAAATCCGGAGAAGCAATGAAAACAGAGTCCGGCTCCATGGCTTGGATGAGCGACAACATGAAGATGGAAACGACTTCCGGCGGCGGACTTGGCAAGATGTTTGGTCGTATGCTCTCCGGCGAATCGCTGTTCCAGAATATCTACACCGCTCAAAACGGAGACGGGCTGATCGCTTTCGGTTCCAGCTTCGTCGGCTCAATCCGTGCGTATCAGCTCGCAGCCGGACAGTCAATAATCTGCCAGAAGAGCGCCTTCCTCGCGTCGGAAACCAGCGTAGAGCTGTCAACTTACTTTCAGAAGAAGATCGGAGTGGGCATCCTCGGCGGAGAGGGCTTCATTATGCAGAAGGTCACAGGACCGGGTCTCGTCTTCATAGAAATAGACGGCTCCGCTGTGGAATATGATCTCGCCAATGGTCAGGTTATGCTCATAAATCCCGGTTCACTCGCCATCGCAGACGCGAGCGTAAAAATTGATATTCAGGATATCAAGGGCGTTAAAAACCTCCTGCTCGGCGGGGAAGACTGGTTCCAGACCAAGGTGACCGGTCCGGGCAAGGTCGTTGTACAGACCATGTCTATCGCAGGCTTCGCGTCTGTGCTGTCGCCCTTCTTCGAAAAAGGCAACAGGTAACTCGATGAAAAAACCTCAAATAGTGTCGAGCGTCGTCCTCTTGGCACTGTGCGCAACGCTCCTCCTCGCCGGCTGCGAGGAGGATAGCGTTTCACCGGACCTTCAGGACGAAACGCCCATCAACGACTATACAGAAGGACAAACGACGAACTCTCAGCGCTCATATCGCGTTAAAACGCGCGGCGGCGGCGAGGATCTTGTCACGCTCATGGTGTATATGTGCGGATCAGACCTCGAGAGCGCAGGCGGCTGCGGTACGCTGGATATCGATGAAATAATTGGGGCGGATATATCAGAAAAGTTAAACATTATCTGTATGACGGGCGGCGCCAACGCTTGGGACAACGACTATGTAAATCCTAATACGAACGAGGTCTGGCGCCTAACGAGCGACGGACCGGAATACTTGGGCGATCTCGGCCTAAGCGATATGGGCGAGGGCGAAACGCTCACGGGATTTATTAACTACTCCGTAGAAAACTTCCCGGCTGACCGCTATATGATGGTCATGTGGGATCACGGCGGCGGAACGGTGAACGGATTAATCTACGACGAGCGCTTCGACACCGGTCAGATGATGTCGATATCAGAAATGAACTCGGCTCTCGCTTCCGCCGGAGTAGTTTTCGACATGATCGGGTTCGACTGCTGCCTCATGGCAACGGCGGCAACGGCGTTCATGGTGGAAAAATATG
Source organism: Oscillospiraceae bacterium (assembly GCA_031262405.1). Lineage (GTDB taxonomy): Bacteria > Bacillota > Clostridia > Oscillospirales > Oscillospiraceae > UBA2658. The sequence goes on from JAISHS010000021.1 coordinate 33,685, forward strand.
CCGATTTCATGGTGGCGTCGCAGCTTGTGGAACCCGGCACTGGCTGGTACTATACCGGCTGGATTAACGCCTTAAGCGAGAACACTTCTATCCCCACGGCCGAGCTCGGAGAAATCATTGCCTCGGACTATCTCGACTACTCGGACGGCTGGTTTTTCTCGGATGAGGTAACATTATCGGTCGTTGATTTGAGCTACATACCGGCTCTATTCGAGAACATGTACGAGTTTTTCTCTCAGGCAGAGGAGACGCTTTTTACCGACCAAAGCTTTATCTCCACCGCCCAGACCCTCGGATCCAGCCGCGCTGCCAACAATGAAGACGACCTCGTAGACCTCACTTTCCTGCTCTCGAGCATGTCCGGAGCGGAAGCCGTATTGGATAGTCTGGATCAGGCGATAGTATACAACGCCGCAAATGTAGATGATTTCAACGGATTGTGCCTATACTTCCCATATGCCGACTTAAATCGGGTGTCACAGGCGCTGGATATTTACAGGCAGATCGGCATTGGCGAGCAATACCAAGAGTTTATTACGACATTTGCCAACGTCGTTCTCGGAGGGCAGGCGTATTCCTCGGGCGGCGATAACAACCCCATGGGCGGGGATATTTGGGATCTGGATTACTGGCTCTCGCTTGAATGGGTAGACGAGAGTTTTTGGGACGAAGAATTATACTCGGCGACAAACTATGACAATAGCCAGCTTGTCATTGTCGAGGAGGACGGCGAATATGTCTTGGAATTGCCGCCGGAGGAATGGGCGCTTGTCACCGTAATATCCCAAAGAGTCTTCTTTGACGACGGCGGAGGATACATCGACCTCGGCGCTGACTCGATCGCCTATTTTAACGACGACGGTGATCTCATCATAACCTCTGACAACACCTGGGTATCGCTGGACGGACAGCTGGTTTGCTTTTACACTCTTGAGGATGTATACAACTCGGACGACGACTGGTACAATTACGGTTACGTACCCTGCGAAATCGACGGGCAGAGCGCGCAGCTCATGGTCGGCTGGTCGAACATCTATCCCGAAGGACGGGTTCTGGGCTGGCGAAGCGCAGACTATTACGGCGCCAGCAGCCAGAAGGGTCTGTTCGAGCTTGTAAACGGGATGAATATCGACTTCATTTGCGACTACTACACCTACGACGGCGAATACGAGGACCAGTACTATTGGGGCAATATGGAGATAAACGGCGATATCGCGGTTTCGTATGAAGACATTGGCTCTGCGGATACCTTAGTTTATTACGAATTGACCGACGTCTACTGCAATACATACTGGACAGAAGCCGTCCTGTTTTCAGAGTAATACTAGCGAGCCTCTTAAGGCTGAGCGCGCAAATTCTAAATGGGACAAACACGACAAAACAAATCCCTCGCCTGTGGCGGGGGATTCGTTTTGTATCATTCATTATTCACTTTTCACGTCTCTACAGTCCCACCGCACCCAGCAGACTCTCTGCGAAATCCTCAAAGTCAATGGGGAAGGCGTCCGTTTCATAGAGAATCGGCGGCTGACTGCTCAGCCGAAACAGCACGTGGCTGCCATACATCCACACCGTCACAGCCAGATCCTCCGTGCCCTCGCCCTGGGTCTTCGCGACGCCCGTGAATAGAAAGCTGCAATATACAGGCAGCTCTTCCATAATGCTCTCGTCATATTCCAAAATCGTGCCCGACTCAAGGAACTCAAACAGCCGAGAGCGGTCAGCCTCAGACAGATTTTCCAGCACCGGAGCCACCCTTTCGCCCTCGCGATCGAAGATATATTCGCCGTCATAGAAAGCCACGCTCGCCGCCGCTTTCAGGCGGTCTGTTTCGCTCAGCATAAAAGCGGAGTTTGAAACATATTTATTGTTCAAAATCTCCGTGGACACGGAAAAACTGACTTCGTCCTTTGCATCCCCCTCCGGCGAGGCCTGCGGCTCCTGCTGAACACTCGGAGTCGAGGACGGATACTGAGCATCGGACGAAACCGACGGGGCAGGTGTGACGTCATAGGTCGGAAGCGGGGCTTCAGCCGCGCTCTCCGCCTCGGCGGCAGAGGTGCTATAGAGCTGAGTAGAGTAAACTACGTCATTTCCGTAATTTAAAAAGTCAAAAAATCCAAAATGCGAGGCGCTGAAAACGGTCAGCGCAAGGCAGGCCGCCGCCGCAACATAGCCCCACACGCGCGGCTTTCTAATCGGCGTCGGAGCCTTTTCGCTCTGCGCCCCATTGGCGGCAATCGCGCTCATAACCCCCGGCAAAAGAGCCTCTGGCGCCGGAACCAAATTCTCCGGCATAGCGTCAGAAATGGACTTGAGCGCGCGAAATGCCCTCGCACAGTCCTCACAGGTCTCCAGATGAGCGTAAAGCGCGGCCGTCTCATCTTTAGTTGCCTCGCCGTCCAAAACGGCGCTCATCAGTTCAAGCTCTTCGGTATGACAAGCCATGCTCTACACCTCCTCTCGAGTATTTGACGATGGTTCATAAGAAAAGTTCCTGTCGGATAATAACACCTGACACAATTTTTTTCGTGCGCGAAACAGCCGCGACTTTACCGTGCCCTGCTGCAAGTCCAGAGTCTCCGCCAGCTCCTCATAGCTTAGCGCCTCTATCTCGCGCAAAATGAGAATGGCCTTATAGTCCGGCGGAAGCTTTTCAAGATTTCGCCGCACTGCCTCGCGCAGCTCGCGTCGCTCCGCCATACTTTGCGGAGTGAAGCGCTCGTCCGGAATCTCAAGCTCGCGTCCCTCCTCATCCTCGTCGCCCGCCTGCGTCAGAGAGCCGTGAGCGCGGCGCGACTGCGAGCGTAAAAAGTCCAAACATACATTCGTCGTGAGCCGATACAGCCAAACCGAAAAGCGGCTCTCGCCGCGAAAGGAGCCTATGTAGGTAAAGGCCTTTATAAAAGCCTCCTGTGACATATCCAGCGCGTCCTGCTCATTACCCACGAGCCGCAGCGCCAGATTATAAACCCGCGTCTGATTTTCCGCGACCAGCGTCTCGAAGGCGGCGGCGTCCCCGCCGGAAGCTTTCTCCACCAGCCGCTTTTCATCTTCGCGTGTCACCGCCTCACCTCCTTTTGTAGTAAGCGCCCAACAAATCTGCCGCTCACTTCAATTCACGTTTTATCCTCTCGGCAATCGCCTCAGCGTCCGCGAGAGAAGAGATTTTCACTATCTGCTCCCTAAAATACCCCGCGTGCGGCACGCCCTTGAGATACCAGGCAAAGAACCGCCGCGCCTCGAGACAAGCCACGCGCTGCCCCTTAAACTCCGCCGCCGCGTGAAGCTGCTCCAGAGCCGTATCAACCCTAATTCTCACCGAGGGCATAAAGTCCACATTTGGAATATCTCCAATTGGAATATCCTCGTCGGCGCTTTTCGCGGCGAGCGCCGCCCTCGCGGCGGTGAAAATCCAAGGGTTTCCGAAGCAGCCCCGACCGATTGCAACGCCGTCGCAGTGCGTATATTGCATAACGCGAAGCACGTCGCGCGCGCTGAAAATGTCGCCGTTGGCAAACACCGGAATCGAAACGGCCTTCTTCACCTCGCGGATGATATCCCAGTCCGCCGCGCCGGAATAAAGCTGCGTCCGTGTGCGCCCGTGCACGCAAACCGCGCTCGCGCCCGCATCCTCACACAGCTTCCCGAAGTCGACAGCATTGACCGAGCCCTTGTCCCAGCCCTTGCGAAGCTTCACTGTCACGGGGCAGCCCGCTTCCCGAACCGCCGCCTCGATTACGCGCCGCGCCTTCCGGGGCTCGCGCATAAGCGCGCAGCCGTCGCCGTTTTTGACGACCTTTCCCACCGGACAGCCCATGTTGATATCAACCACGTCCGCGCCGGAGAGCTCTCGCGCAATACTCGCCGCCTCGCCCATGATCTCCGGCTCGCTACCGAATATCTGCACGGCGGCGGGGTGCTCGCCCTCGGCAAGCCGCAGAAGCTCTCGGGTCTTTTTGTCGCCATAGACCAGAGCCTTCGCGCTGACCATCTCGGTCACGGTATAGTCCGCGCCAGCGCGGCGGCACAGGGCGCGAAAGGCCGCGTCCGTCACCCCCGCCATCGGCGCGAGAGCGAGCGGTCCGGCTATTTCAACATTTCCGATTCTTATCATCTTAAAAGCTTGCCCGTCTCCCAAAATCATCAGTCGAACTTCAAATCCAGCCCCACCGGGCAGTGGTCGCTGCCCATTATCTCCGGGCAGATGTAAGCCTTGTCTATATTCCCGCGCAGCCGGTCAGAGACCAAAAAATAGTCTATGCGCCAGCCCGCGTTATTCGCCCTCGCGTTACTGCGATAGCTCCACCAGCTGTAGGCGCCCGTCAGCTCGGGATAGAGATAGCGGAAGCTGTCCGTGAAACCGGATTCCAAGAGCTTGCCGAATTTCGCGCGCTCCTCATCCGAAAAGCCGGGGTTGCCGCGGTTAGTTTTCGGATTTTTGAGGTCGATTTCCCGGTGCGCAACATTCAGATCGCCGCAGATTACGACGGGCTTTTTCGCGTCCAGCCCCGTCACATAGTCCCGGAAAGCGTCCTCCCACTCCATGCGATAGTCGAGCCGCCTAAGAGCGTCCTGCGCGTTCGGCGTGTAGACGCAGACGAGGAAAAACTCTTCAAATTCGGCTGTGATGACCCGCCCCTCCGCATCGTGCTCGGCAAGGTCTATGCCATAGGTAACGCCAATCGGGCTTGTCCGTGTAAAAACCGCCGTGCCGGAGTAGCCCTTCTTTTCGGCGTAACACCAGAAGCTCTCCCACGCGGGCAAATTCAGCTCAAGCTGCCCGGCCTGAAGCTTGGTCTCCTGCAAGCAGAAAATGTCGGCGTCCAGCCCGTAAAAAATATCCTCAAAGCCCTTCTTCATAACGGCTCTCAGGCCGTTCACATTCCAGGATATGAGCCTCATACCCTCGCCCTCATTTCCGCGGTCAGGGCGCAGATGGGTACGCCCTGCTCATGAAATTTCGTCTCATAGTCCGTCATTATCTCCGCCGCGCCGTTTTTGTGCAAATCGCGCGTGAGCTCCGTCACGCTCCAGCCCTCGGCCTCCAGCGTCTCGAGCGAATAGTCAAATAGCGGCACGTTATCAGTCTTAAACCGTATCTGCCCACCGGGGCGCAGAAGGCTCCCGTAAATCTTCAAAAACGCGGGGGACGTGAGGCGGCGCTTGGCGTTACCCTTGCGCCTCCAAGGGTCGCAGAAATTTATGAAAATGCGGTCAACCTCGCCCTCGGCGAAGAGCTCCGGCAGCCCCGTCGCGTCCCCGTCTATGAAGAGCAGGTTCGATAAATCCTCGGCGCAGGCGCGCTCCATCGCGACGACCAGAGCCTCCGGCACCTTCTCAATAGCCACGAGAAGCGCTTCCGGATTTTCCCGCGCCGTTTGAGCCGAGAACAGCCCCTTGCCGCAGCCGACCTCCAGCCATAGCTGATTTCTTTCGGGAAAAGCCTCCAGCCAGCGCCCGCAAAACTGCTCCGGCTCCTTCGGCAAAACGCGCTCACACCGCTGCATTCGGGGAATCAGGTTTGGTTTTTTCCGCATTCTCATGAATTTTGCTCCTCACCGCAAGGGAAAAGTTTATCACAGATTACAATAACATATATCGACTTAAATTTCAAGAGCACACACATACACACGACAATTTCCGCGTTATAACGCGGTGTGACAGCGTAGTATCTACGCTGAGAGATGTTACCCCATTTCTCTTTTTGAGTCGCAAAAAGAGAAATCGGGTAACGCCTGAAAGAGAAAAACGATTGGGGGCTTTTCGAAGCGCCCCCAAGCCCCCCCACCGACCAAGGGGCTTCGAGCCAGCCCCTTGGAACCCTGGCTACCAAAACCGGTGGTCACGAGCAGGGACGAGAGACGAGAGCGTCCCAAAACCCCTCGTCCCAGCTTCGTACCCACCGCGGTAGCGACTGTTACGGAGTAAAGGAGCGACCCTGACCGCGAAGCGGCACGCTCCAACAGAGCGAAGCGTCATTGGGCCCCTTTTCTTTTTCAGAGTCCAGAGAGACTTTCTTCTTTTCGCAAAAAGAAAAAGTCTCTTTGGCGCTGTCCGCGGAGGACGC